>JAFAOU010000229.1 GCA_019247495.1 Acidobacteriota bacterium | reverse complement strand
CGCGTTCGCTCTTTTCGCCGGAGCACTCATCGCTCCCAGCGTGCGCTGGTCGGGTGTGCTCGCCGGCCTCGCCGCCAGCGCCCGCCCGCAGATGTTCCTCGGTCTCCTCGCGTTCGTTGTGGTGCGGCGCGCGATTCTGCCGTTCGTGGCGACTGTCGTCGTGTGCGCGATTCCAATCCTGCAAAACGTCGGCAGCCGTCTGTCGCTGTACGCCGCGCACATCGAAGTGGGCCACGGCGCGCCGATCCGCGATTTCCTGATGCAACCGTGGCGAGCCGTGACGCCGATCGTGCTGCTGATGGCGATCGGCGGAATGATCGCGATGCGGCGGCAAGGCCTCGCTCTCATGGCGTTCACGATCGCGAACGTCGCCTACACCGTCACGATCGGCGCATCGGACGAGAGCGTTCGGCCTTACGTGCCGTCGCTGATCGGTGTCACGTTCTTTGCCGTGGCTTTATCATCGTTCGCGTGGAGAAGCCTTCGATCTCGCTCGTGATCCCGATGTTCAACGAAGAGGCGAACATCGAGCACGCGATCGCGTACGCGGTAGACGCCCTGTCGCAGCATGCGAGCGACTACGAGATCATCATCGTCGACGACGCCTCGACGGACGACTCACCCGAGCTCGTCCGCCGCGCCATTGCCGGGAACCCGCGCATCCGTCTCATCCGCCACGACTTCAATCAGAAGCTCGGCGCGTCGCTCCGCACCGGCTTCGCCGAGGCGAAGAACGAGCTGATTCTGTACATGGATGCGGACCTGCCATTCGACCCCGAGGTGTTAGGCCGCGCGATCCGCGCGATCAACGTCACGCGCGCGGACGTGATCACCGGCTACCGCTTCGATCGCACGACTGAGGGGTTCAAGCGGACGTTGTATTCGGTGCTGTACAACTGGCTCATTCGCGCGCTCTTCCGCATCAGCATCCGCGACGTGAACTTCTCGTTCAAGCTGATGCGGCGCGAGGTGCTGAAGGCGATCGACCTGCATTCCGAGGGGTCGCTGATCGACGCGGAGCTGGTGGTGAAGGCGCGGAATCGCGGTTTCGTGATCCAGCAGATCGGACTCGACTACTTCCCGCGCATCCGCGGCGAGTCGCATCTCTCGTCGCCCGGCGTGATCTTCAAAATCTTTCGCGAGCTGATCAGGTTCTATCCCGAGATGCGCGAGCGCGTGTCGCACGAGGAAGTGCAGCGCGTCGTCCGCGAAAAACGGGAAGCGGCCGTCCTGGCCGACGACCGCCATCCGATCGAAACATAGACCGATCCGCAGATGACGCAGAGGAACGCAGATAAGGCGTTGCGTCGACTCATCGTCACCGCCGACGACGTCGGACTGCATCCCGGCATGACCGCCGGCGCGATCCGCGCGCATCGCGATGGCATCGTCACCGCGTGCAGTCTGGTCGCGAACGGCGTCGCGTTCTATGACGCGGTCGAGCGGCTGCGCGAGGTGCCGTCGCTCGAAGTCGGCGTGCATCTCACGCTCGTCGAGGAGCGCTCGCTGACCGGGATGCGCCTTCCGCGTTCGTATGTCGAATTCGTGCGCGACATGAAGGATCGCGTTGCCATCGAGCGCGAGTTGCGGGCGCAGATCGAGCGCGTGCTGGCGGCGGGACTTCGCGTCACGCACCTCAACGGCCATCAGCACGTACACATGTGGCCCAGCATCTTCGCGATCGTCAGCAGCCTGGCGGACGAATACGGCATCGGCTACGTTCGCCGCGTGCGCGACCGCGGCGGGAGGGGAGGGATCATGCGCCGCCTCTCCATCGCCGCGCTGAACGCGCTCGGCTCCGGCGGCTCGACGATCGGCGTCATGGAAGCCGGACACCTGACCGCCGATCGCATCATCGAATTACTGCGTTTCGTCAAAGGCACGACCGAGCTCGTCGCACATCCCGGAATCGACGTCGATGCGTATCCGCATTGGAATTACGACTGGAATGGCGAGACCGAGGCGCTGTGCGATCCGCGACTGCGCGCGGCAATCGCGGATCGCGGCATCGAACTGCTCCCGCCGTCTTTCGTTAATGCAGAAGGAACCTCGTCTCAACAACGGTGACCGTGCGGCAACAGCGTGCCGCCTAACGCACTTCGATGGCCGGACTGAACTCCGAGGTCTGCGTCAGAAACAACTGATCGATTCCCTCCGGTTTGGCGAAGCCGACGTAGCGGATCCGCGTCATCGTCGCGGAGATGAACTGGCCGGTCAGATCGCCATCCACGGCCAGGCGG
>JAFAOU010000227.1 GCA_019247495.1 Acidobacteriota bacterium | reverse complement strand
GGCGTTCGCTTCGTCCAGAAGTACTGCAGCGCGTTGAGGCCGGCGACCGGCATGCCGTCGTCCGCGAGCACTTTCGAAATCTCGCGATCGATGGCTGCCCATCCGCCGTCGCCGGAGACGAAGACCACGAGCGTGTCGGAGTTGCCGCGCGAGGCGGGTACTTCGACGAGCGGCAGCTTCGGCGTGGCGGTTGTTGCGGCCAGAAACAGCAGTAGAAATACGCTCTTCATTCGGACGGTGGGAAAGAACAGCTCGCGAGATTTGTCATTCCGCTTGAACGCAGGAGATGTTGAACCACAGAGACACAGAGGACACGAAGAGTGCTCCTCTGAGTCCTCTGTGTCTCCGTGGTGAAAACTACCGCGTGCCCATCCGCACTCGCGGATACAGCCCGATGAATCCCACCAGCGCCAACGCCCACGGGGCGATGTACAGCCGCCAGTCGCCCTGCATCATCGCGGCGACGAGTCCGCAGATGCAGCCCGCCTCGAGCATGACCCATCGCACAATCAGCTTCTTTCGCGCGCGGATGATCAGCGCGGCGAGAAATGTCCCCGCCGCGGCGCTGTACAAACCGATCGTGATTGGGTCGTACAGCTCATCGCCGAGCGATTTCCCCGGCGTCACCAGATGCGTCGTGGCCCACGCCACCACGGCGTAGATCAGCGTGCTCATGAGGATGGCGACGTAGATGATCTGCAGGTTTCGGTCGTAGCGGTTCATGGCAGGTTCACTCCTCGCATACAGGCAGGAGATTCTGCATGCGAAACGCCATCGTTGCCACCCTCGCCGTTCTCATCGCCGCCGCGGCCAGCGGCCAACTCGTCGCCCTTCGTCCTTCCACACAACAGTTTCTGATCCCCGCCGCCGGCGCGCAGGCGGGCAACGGCGGAACGTTCTTTCGCAGCGACATCACGATCGTGAACTATCGCGCTGCCGACCAGCGCATCCGGCTCCAGTGGCTGCCGCAGGACGTTAGCGGCGGCAGTGGCCCGGCTGTCGAGATCACCATCGCGGCGTCATCGGGCATCGCCAGCGAAGACTTCGTGACGAACGTGATGCAGAGGTCGGGACTCGGAGCGATCCTCGTCTCCGCAATCGATGCGAACGGGCAGCCGGACTCCGGCGCGCAGCTCGTAGGAACATCGCGCATCTGGACACCGCAGCCTGGGACAGCGGGAACGACGTCGCAGTCACTGCCGTCGATTGCCACGATCGACATCTCCAGCTCCGCCGTCTCCATCCTCGGCGCGCGCCGCGATACGCGCTACCGGACCAACGTCGGAATCGTCAACCTCAGCCCCGACGTGCAGACGTTCCAGGTGATCGCCTTCGGATCCTTCGGCAGCGAGGTGCGGCAGATCGACGTTCAACCGGCGTCGATGGTGCTCTTCGGCATCACCGGCCCCGCAAGCACCACACCGCTGCAGATTCAGGTGCGGAACGTGACCACGGTCGCGTTTTCGTCAAAGTTCGTCGCGTACGCATCATCGGTCGACAACGTCACCGGCGACGCGTGGACGACGCTCGGCTCGAATCTGCCGGTGCCGTTTCCGTGAGGCAGTGGATTAGTGATTAGTGGATTAGTAGATCAGGGGAGTCGTGAAGATTTCGCGCTCCTGATCCACTAATCCACTAATCTACGAACCCCATGTCCCGCTTGCTCGCGTTCGTCTCGATTTGTCTGCTGTCCGCGTCCGGGCTTGCGATCGAGCCTCCGCGCGAGAAGGAACGCTGGACGACGCTGACGATCGATGAGCTGACGGTCTACAGCAGCGCCGATGATGCCACCACGCGCAGCATCGCGTCCGATCTGGTGCGGCTGCGCGGCGCCCTCTCCGTCGTCACGAAGCTGAAGGTCCGTTCGCCGTTGCCGACCCGCGTCTACATTTTCGGCGATCAGCGGAGTTTCGAACAGTACTCCGAGGCAGCAATCGGACGGTCGGACAAGCTCACAGGCGTCTTTCTCTCCGACCTCGAGGGCAATCACGTCCTCATCGCCGGCAACGCCGCGGGCGTCGACCGCGTCGTCTACCACGAGCTGACGCACTACTTTCTCCGCAACACGGTGTCGTCGCACGTGCCGCTCTGGTTCAACGAAGGGCTGGCGGAGTTCTACTCGACGTTCAGCGGATCCAAAGACTTCGTCGACGTCGGCCGTCCGCTCGAGGAGCATCTCGCCTGGCTTCGCACGCAAACACTCATTCCGCTCAAGGACCTCTTCGCCGTCACGCAGGATTCGAAGGAGTACCACGAAGGAAATCGCCAGGGCGTTTTCTACGCGGAGTCGTGGGCGCTGGTGCATTACCTGATGATCGGCAATCCCGATCGGCGCACGCAGCTCGGCACGTACGTCGGTCTGATCGCGAGCGGCAAGACGATCGATGACGCCTTCCACATGGCGTTTCACGGTTCGTACGACGACCTCGAACGGGAGCTTCGCAAATACATCCGCGCGTTCTCCATGAGCTACACCCGCTACACGCTGGCCGATCTGATGACAGTGGCGATTCCTGCGCCGCAGCCGCTGCCGCGCGACACGCAACTGGTCGCGCTGGCCGATCTGCTCATGCACGCGAACAGTGGTCATTTCGCCGAGGCCGAGTCGTTCCTCAACGCAGCGCTGAAGGCGAATCCGTCGAGCGCGGAGGCGTATGCAGAGCTGGGGGTTGCGAAATCGTGGCAGCGGCAGAACGCCGAGGCCGAAGTGGCTTTCGAAAAAGCGGTGCAACTCGGCAGCCGCGACGCTCTGCCGTACATCCTCTACGGCGATTCCATTCTGCGGCGCGTCGAGGCGGGCGTTCGTCACAACGCTGCTGTGCCGCCCGATGACGTCGCCAAAGCGCGCGACCTTTTCCGCAAGGCGGCCGAGCTCAATCCGGCTTCCGCCGCCGCATTCGCCGGACTCGGCGCGACCTACACGATGTCGGGCACGGATGATCCGCGGCCCGGAATCGAGGCGTTGGAACGAAGCATCGACCTCGCTCCCGCCGAGGTTGACGCGATCTACAACCTGATCATGCTCGATGCTCGCGCCGGCCGCCGCGACGACGCGATGAAGTACCTCGATGCGCTGTCGCGCCTCTCCGGCGCGGAGACGGTGCGGCATGCGCGCGAGAACGTATACGTAGCCGATCTCCATCAGGCCAGCAAGCTTCTTCGCGCGGGCAAGCACGAAGAAGCCACCGCGATCATGAAACGCGTTGCGGAGGAGACGACGGACGAGGAGGTGAAGGCAAAAGTCGAAGAGCAGCTTGCGTCGGTCTTGCGTGCGGACGCCGCGAATCATCAGCTCTCCGATTTTCAACTCGCCGTGAACAAAGCCAGCGATGGCAAGTTCAAAGAAGCGCTGGCGATGATCGATAAGCTTCTGCCATCGATCGCCGAGCCGGAGATGCTCGCCGCCGCGAACGATTTTCGCGCAAAGTTGATCGAGAGCATGGCCGCGACGACGCCGAAGAAAAAGAAATGACGTCGCGCGTATAATCCGCCGCCCAATTCGCCTCAGAAGGACAACAACGCAATGTCGAATCGCACGTTTACGATCATCAAGCCGGACTCGGTCCGCAACGGGAACTTCGGAAAAATCCTCAGCCGCCTCGAGTCCGAGGGCTTCCGCGTCCTGGGTCTGAAAAAAGTCAACCTCTCCAAGCCGCAGGCCGAGTCTTTTTATGGCGTTCATCGCGAACGGCCGTTCTTTCCCGACCTCGTCAAGTACATGACCTCGGGAACTGTCTACGTCGCCGCGCTGGAGAAGGAAGGTGCGGTCCCCGCGCTCCGTACGCTCATGGGCGCGACCGATCCATCGAAAGCGGACGCCGGCACGATCCGCAAGGAGTTCGGTTCGTCGATCGAGCAGAACGCGATCCACGGATCCGACTCCGACGAGAACGCGAAGATCGAAATCGCATTCTTTTTCGCCGAATCAGAGCTGATGTAGGGATCGAACGGGAGTCGGAGGCCGGGAGTCGGGAGTCGTAGCTGATGCAGCCGCTCCTCCGACGCCCGACACCCGGCTCCCCACCCCCGCGATCGCGATCGGCAGCGTGGCAGCGGCGGCGTCGTAATTGACGGGCAGGTAGAGCGTGAAACAGGAGCCTTCGCCCGGCACCGACTGCACCTCGATCCGCCCGTGATGCAGCTCGACGAAGTTGCGGGTGAGCGACAGCCCCAATCCCGTTCCGCCTCGCCGCGCCCGCCGCCCTTCCTCGGTCTGGTAGAACTCGTCGAAGATGCGCTGCAGTTGGTCGGGCGGAATTCCGATGCCGCGGTCGGCGACGTCGATGCGCACGCTGTCGACCGCGAGCGGCGACGTCGTTCGCGGCAGCGACTTCACCGCGATCGTCACCGGGCCGCCGTCCGGCGAAAACTTCACCGCGTTCGAGAGCAGGTTGAAGAGGATCTGCTTCAGGCGGCCTTCGTCGAGACGCACCATCGGAACAGAAGGATCGATCGATGCGGTAATGCTGACGCGCGCCTCGGCGGCGAAGCCTTTCATCACGCGCTCCACGGCGGTGATGGTGTCGCGCAGATCGAAGTCGTCTGTGCGCAGCTCCATCTTGCCGGCCTCGATTTTCGAGAGATCGAGGATGTCGTTGATCAATTCGAGGAGATGGTTGCCGGCTACGTGAATATTTTCGAGGAACTTGTACAGCCGCTGCGGCACGACGGCGCGTGTGTTCTCCAGCAGCACGCTCGAAAATCCGATGATCGAATTCAGCGGCGTGCGCAGCTCGTGTGACATGTTGGCCAGGAACTGATTTTTCGATCGATCCGCTGCGAGCAGTCGCAGGTTGGTCTCGCGCAGCTCGTTCGTCCGCTCCAGGACGCGCTGCTCGAGCGCGTAGGTGAGGCCTTCGAGATCTTTGTACAGATGCGCATTCTCGATTGCGACGGCGGCCTGATTCGCGATCGCAGTGAGCAGCAGCATGTCGTCGTTCGTGAACGCGTTCTTGTTGAAACTCTCGACCGAGATGACGCCGATGAGCCGGTCGCGCGCGATCATCGGAACGCCCAGCCACGATTCGGTCGGCTTCGTATCGGCCACCGCTCGCACGCCGATGCGTTTCTCATCTGCCACGCTGCCGATGAGCAGCGGCTCGTGATGTGAGGCCACCCACGAGTTCAATCCCTCGCCGAGGCGGATGCGATCTTTCGGCAGGCGAACTCCGTCGCGGACGTCGAGCTCGAACGACAGTTCGTTCGTCGACTCCTCCAGCAGCGCGATGGTGAAGAGAGTGCAGTCCACCGATCTCTTGCACTCGTTGTAAATCGCATCCAGCAACTCCTCGGTCGTGTACCGCAGCGAGATGGTCTTGCCGATGTTCGTCAGCGACGCGATCCGCTGCAGTTGCTGCTGGCTCTTGATGCGCGTCTTGGCGAAATTGCGCGCCACACCGATGGCCACACTGCCGCTGAACGCCAGCGTGACGAGCGCACTCCATCCGAGCGCCGCGAACGAGATCGCGGTCATCACGGCGTAGGGAACGGTGAGCAGATAAATCGCGAAATCGACGCCGTCGATCCGAATGATCTTGCGCAGCGAGTAACCGTACGACTGCGCGACCCGAAACATGAGCAGGATGTTCGTCACGCTCAACACCACGCCGCACAGCGCGATCTTCACCGCGGCCGCAAACGTGGCGTGCGCGAGCGGAAGCTCGCCGTTGAGGTGCTCGTACAACGTGGCCGCGGCCACGACCGGAATCCCGTACGTCCCGAAGAGGCCGAAGGTCTTGATGCGGTCGCCGAGCCGGTCGGTTGACTCGATCTTGGCCGGACCGATCTGCTTCAGCGCCAGCACCCGCGCGAATCCCGCCACCAGTACGGCAAGCCACGACGAGATGACCACGCCGAGGATCGGGATGATGACCGTGTACGCGGTGAGGACGAGCGAAACGAAAATCAGCTCTGTCAGCTCGAACTTAAGCAACGCCAGAATGGTGGCGAATGCGATCAGGATCACGATGACGCCCGCCGCATCCGGCTGGAGGCGATGCAGGATGAGGGTTGTCTGATCGAAGCGCAGCCAGGTAATCCACAACATCAGCAGCAATCCGGCGCAGCCCTGCGTCAGAAAAACAGTGAGCGTGCGCCGTCGTGCGGAGTCGGATCCGTTAGCCATTGGAGTGGGAGTGAGCGGCCATCGTAACGTCAAAAACTTCTGCACGCTACGGCTCGATTTGACTCCCGTTGCGCCTCGCACAGAGAGAGCGCCCTCGGGCCCGCCGCTTGATCAATGTCCCGGTCCATGAACAACATCGAATTCATTCAGGAACGCGAAAACGAGAGCGGACGGATGTCGAACGTACTGACGGGCTGGGAGAGCGTCGTCTTTCAGGTCGAAGACGAACCGGAGGACGAGGAATGAACGCAACTACACCGCTTTCGGACCTAATCGCGGCGGGACGCAGGTTACAATTCGTCGTGTCTCCCGCCGATACACTCATTCCTGCCGATATCCGTGAGAAGTACGAGGTGATCGAGGTGCGTCACGCCGCCGCGATCCTCGTTCACGATCTCCACGAGGAGTGGAGTGATGTCCGGGACGTACTCGCGAATTTCGTGCTCAGGAAAACGGACATCGTCGCACCGGGCGGCGGCAAGACCAGGATTTCGGACCACTTTGATAAAGAATTGGGCCGCCGTGGATGGAAAGAGCGCAAATTCGGTATCGAATACGTCGTCGATGGTGAGACACGACAAAGCGATACTCACAAAGTTGATTGCTTCAAAGGCCGTGTCGGATTGGAAGTCGAGTGGAACAGCAAGGATCAGACGTTCGTGCGCGACTTGAATAACTTCCGTCTCCTCTTCGATCTGGCCGTGATCAGCGTTGGCGTCATCGTCACAAGATGCGACGAGCTCCAGCAGCTCTTCGACAGCTTGGGATATGACGAGAAGGGCAATCGCATTGGCGCCAAGTACGGCGCGTCAACGACTCACATGTCAAAACTTCGGCCGCGGCTTGCCACAGGCGGTGGTGGTGGCTGTCCCATCCTGGTCTTCGGAATCAGAAAGGCACTCTATGACCCTTCACGATAGCGGAGCGGCGCCGGCGACATCCGCCGCAACGGCGGGCTCCGTCGCCACGCTTTTTGACCATCAGCACCATGAGCGCTACGGAACGATTCTCGCTGACCCACCGTGGCAGTTCATGAATCGGACCGGGAAGATGGCGCCGGAACACAGGCGTCTCAATCGTTATGCAACGATGAAATTGCCGGAGATCCTCGCCCTTCCGGTACGGCGTCTCGCGGCGGCGAAGAGCCACCTGTACCTCTGGGTGCCGAACGCCTTGTTGCGTGAAGGCCTCGAAACAATGGAGGCGTGGGGCTTCACCTACAAGGCGAACCTCGTCTGGTACAAGGTTCGGAAAGACGGAGGACCGGACGGCCGCGGCGTCGGTTTCTACTTCCGCAACGTGACCGAACTGCTCCTCTTCGGGACGAGAGGAAACTTCCGAACACTGGCACCGGGACGGCGCCAGGTCAACATCCTCTCCACGCGAAAGCGCGAGCACTCGCGAAAGCCTGACGAGATGTACGACATCATCGAGAGCTGCAGCCCCGGCCCGTATGTCGAACTTTTCGCCAGACATCACCGACCCGGCTGGATCCAATGGGGCAACGAAATCTAGGTCGTCGTAGGATCGGCTTCCTGCACGGCTTCGTTCGCGCCTTTGAAACCGATCTTCGAGTGAGTGCCATCGCAGAACGGCTTCATCGTCGATCCGCCGCAGCGGCAGAGCGCGGCCTTCTTCACCTCTACCGGATTGCCTTGCGCGTCGGTCAGGGTGAATTCGCCTTCGACAACGTATGGGCCGTTGTCGCGGATCTTGATGTTGATGGCCATGGATTCTCCTAGAAGATCGGATTCTTTGCTTCGTGCACGAGGTGCCAGTTGTAGGTGTAACCGGGGAAGGGGATTGGAATGGTGTAGGTCACTGTGACCGTGATCTCGCCGAGGTTCCTGTAGATCTTGATGTCGTTTTCGGTGACCGGCAGAGCGTTTTCTCTCGCTTTGGCGAGGATTGCTGCCCGGATCCGGTCGTCGTTGTGCGTACCGGCGGATTTTGCTTCGTCCACGATCGTCTGTCGCAACTCCGCCGCCTTCACCTTTATCGGGATCATCTTCCAGGCCACGAAGATGGCCAGCCCGAGAAGGATGAGGCCGATCAGACAGCCGAACTGATTCTCACCGCGCTCGCGACGACTCTTCCGCATAACGACCTCCAGCGGCGCTGAGTATACCTATTGGATGAGTCTGAAGAGACGCGCTTCGCGCATGGGCGCCGGCGGTCGGGTGTCGGGTGTCGAGGAAGCAGCGGCTACGGCTCCGCTACCATCATGCGCATCGCTCGACCACAGCACGAGGCGCGCGCGACCGAGGACCGCTTCGCGCGGCAGCACGCCCCAGCTCCGGCTGTCGAGCGAGTCGGCGCGGTTGTCGCCGAGGACGAAGTAGCTGTCGGCCGGGATAATCTGCGGCGCGATCGCGCCGCTGGCCGCTTGCGTGGAAACGTAAGGCTCGGTGAGCGCGTGACCGCAGACGATGACGCGTCCGGCGCGCGTTTCGACCAGATCTCCGGGAGTACCGATGACGCGCTTGATCATCAACTCATCGGCCGCACGCAGCGAGCGGAAGACGATGACGTCGCCGCGACTCGGCTTCTTGCCGAAGCGGTACGGCGTGACGACGATGTGATCGCCCGGCAGCAGCGTCGGCGCCATCGACGACGACGGAATCACGTACAGCCGCAGCGCCGCACGCACGCCGAATGCGAGCACGATGGCGATTGCCAGCGGCTCTGCGATCAATCGGAGTGGAGACTTATGCGTCACGGGGTTGGGAACGACTACGCGAGGCCTCCCATTTCGAACGTCAAAAGCAAATGTTGAATGTTCAATGTTGAATGTTGAGTGGTGAATGAAAGGCCGAACGGCTAGCGAGCCCTTCCATTCAACTACTGAACATTCCACATTCAACATTTCGTCTTTGACTTTCGAAACCCGCCCCGACTACTGTTCGCGTCGCATGCCGATCGAGCAACGACAGCCGCAGGGACTCGTCGACATTCTCGACAAGATCCTCGACAAAGGTCTCGTCGTCGCGGGCGACATCAAAGTCTCGCTTGCGAATGTGGAGCTGCTGACCATCCAGCTTCGCCTGGTCATCTGCTCGATCGACAAGGCCGAGGCTATCGGCATCAACTGGTGGCGCTCGGACCGGTTCTACTCCGCGGCGCCGAGTGCCGGCACCGTCAGCGCCGAAGAGTACGACGCGTTGAAAGCGCGCATGAGCGAGCTCGAAGCCAAGCTCGAAGGCCGCGCGCTTCCGCGTGCCACGCAAACGAAAACGGACGAGAGGAAAGGCAGGTAAGTCATGGCAGTCGAACGCGCACCAGGCGGAACAAGTCTTATCGACGTACTCGACCGAATCCTCGACAAAGGCATCGTCGTCGATGCATGGGTCAGGATCTCGCTCGTCGGCATCGACCTGATCACGGTTGAAGCACGCGTCGTCATCGCTTCAATCGACACGTACCTGAAGTACGCCGAGGCGGTCGGCATCACCTCGACCGTGTCGCGTCCGGCGGTCAGTGCGGGCGAAGGCTACACGGGCGGTACGGGCAGCAGCACGCCCGCGTCGAACGTCGGACGCTCGTAAGCCGCATTTTCAGCCGACGCAAACACGCCTGCCGCGCAGCAGCGCACGGCAGGCGTTTTCATTGTCATCCTGAGCCGCCGAAGGACGGTCGAAGGACCCCCGGCTGGAACCGCCGGCTAGTGGTGGCGGTCGAAGCGGATTCCGCGCTCGACCTCGGCAATCGCGTCGTTCGTAAACTTGAGCGCTGCCTCGCGGTGGCCGCCTTTGTCACGGTCGGCGTGCTCCAGTTCCGTACGGGCCAGTTTCAGATGATCGAGCGCCGCCTGCATGCGCGGCTGGTCGGCGCTGGCGCGTCCGGCTACGAATCCCGAGGCAATGGCAGTGATGACGAGCAGGGCGATGACGAGACGATGAAGTTTCATGGGTTCTCCTCCTATTCAACAATCGACGCGGAATGCGCCGAAATCGCTTACGGGTGTACCCCCTGGTCTACGAATCACCAATCTACTGATCACTACTTCAACCATTGATCGAACCAATCTCCCACTGTCTGGTACCAGAGTTTCGAGTTCTGGGGCTTCAGAACCCAGTGTCCTTCGTCGGGAAAGTAAACCATTTTTGAAGGGATGCCGCGGCGCTGCAACGCGGTAAAAAGCTCCAGCCCCTGATTGATCGGGACGCGGAAATCGAGCTCGCCGTGCGTGACCAGCGTCGGCGTCTTGAAGTTCTTCACGAAGTTGTCCGGCGACCATTTCTGATACAGCTCCGGGTTATCCCACGGATTTCCTTTGAACTCCCACTCCGGAAACCACAACTCCTCGGTGACGCCGTACTCGGACTTCAGATCGTAGACGCCGGCGTGCGAAACCAGTGCCTTGAAGCGATCGGTGTGGCCGAGGATCCAGTCGACCATGTAGCCGCCGTAGGAGCCGCCGGCGGCGCCGATGCGGTTTCCGTCGACATACGGCATCGACGCAAGCATGTCCACGCCGTTCATGATGTCGACGTAGGCCTTGCCGCCCCAGTCGCCGGAGACTTCCTCGAGGAACTTCTGGCCGTAGCCGTACGAGCCGCGCGGATTAGGCATGAAGACGACGTAACCGCGCGCCGCGAACATCAGCGGATTCCAGCGATACGACCACGCGTTGCCCCATCCGCCTTGCGGTCCGCCGTGAATCAGAACGATGGCGGGGTATTTTTTCGAGGCATCAAACGCCGGCGGCTTGAGGATGAACCCCTGCACCTTTGCTCCCTCGGCGCCGGTGTACCAGCGGTCCTCCGACGTCGCCGAGATGTTCGAGAGGATGGCGTCGTTCTCCGTCGTGATCTTCACCGACCGCGCGCCCCCCGGGATCTTCGTCAACGCGTAGATGTCGTTCGGCCGCAGGAACGACGAGCCGTCGTAGTAGATCGTCTTGCCATCGCGGCTGACCGTGACGGCGTCCGCGGACACGGCATCGGAGACCAGTTGCGGAGCGCCGCTGTTGATGCCGACCTCGTAGATCGCAGTCTTGCCCGTTCTCGGAGCGGTGAAGAAAATCGACTTGCTGTCGGGCGACCAGGTGATCGATTCGACATAGTCGTCGAACGCCGGCGCGATGCGGTGCAAAGTCCCGTTCGTTCGGTCGTAGAGCCACAGCTCCCAAAGATCCGATTCGTAGCCGGCGCGCGCCTGCGAGCGATACGCGATCCAGCGGCCGTCCGGCGAGTACTTCGGACTTGTGTCGGCGCCCATGCGAGTCGTGATGCGTTTGGCATCACCGCCGCCAATCGGGACGAGGAAGAGATCCGCATTCGTCGAGACCTCGGGATGCGACGCCGTATCGCGGGCGAACACGAGCTCCTTGCCGTCCGGCGAGATGTCGAATTCATCGCCGCCACCGACCGAGAACGGCGGCGCGTCGAACGCGCCGGGCGTGAGGTCGTGGGTGCAATCTGTGCCGCAACCGCCGCCCGTCATGACGAGCAGGATGTGACTGCGCGTAGCTTCCTGCCACGCCTTCCAATGGCGATAAAGAAGGCTGGTCAGCACGCGTGCTTTCGTCGGCGCGCTCCCCTCGGCCGCGGTTTTGTCCTTGATGCAAGTGGGATCGACGCCGCAGTCAGGATAGATATCGGAGACGACGACGAGCCCTGATCCGTCGGGCATCCATTTCACGGCGCCCGCGCCGCCGGCGAGGTCGGTCACCTTGTTCGAAGTTCCCGCCGCGACGTTGTACAGGTAGACCTGATGCGCACCGCCGTCGCGGTTCGACACGTACGCGATCGTCTTGCCGTCCGGCGACCACACCGGACCGTTGTCCTGATGCTTCGCGTCGCTGATCAGCTTCGGAGTCCCGCCGGCCGACGGCAACAGATAGACGCCGCTGAAGCTCTTGTTCGCCGCGAGGTCCGGCGTGGAGACGTCGTAGGCCAGCCACTGGCCGTTCGGCGAGATTTGCGGCGCGCCGATGCGATGGAGCGAGACGAGGTCTTCGAAACGCAGTCCGCGTTGCGCGAAGGCGGATGTGGAAATGAAAAGCAGGATGACTGTCGCAAGTTTTCTCATCGTATGTACCCCAATGACTTCAGGTTCTCGTAATACTCCTCGTTGATTTTGGCGGGCGACGAGGTCGTTGTTCGCGCGCCGTACGTTGCGATGCGAGGCGGTTCGTTTCCGGCCAGCGTACGGCCGGACATCTCGGTCGAAGGCGGAAATCCCATGAGCGAGCAGAGCGTCGGCGCGACGTCGAATGGCGTCGTGCTCGCGCCGAGGGGCAGCGTCGATGCAAGCACGGCCTCGGCGTTCTGATTGTCGCCGGGCATACCCGCGACGATCACATCGAATCCGCGCGCGCGCAACGCAGCGATCGTGGCGATCACGCCGTCGAGCACGCGTACCGAGGCGATCAGCTTTTCGGATGGATCGATCGCGAGACGGTTCAACACGATATCGAGCGCCGGCAGATAGACGGTCGCGAAGCTCGCGTGATCCGCATCAACGGCGCGCAAAAGACGTTCCGAGGCCGCGGCATCGACGTGCAGCGCGAAGGCGGAGCCGGTCATCTTCGCGCCGGGCATCGCGAAGATCGACGTCTGGCCGATCGAGTCGAGCGCGCCGGCGTGCGAGTCCGCAGAGGTCCACCAGTTCACCGCCACGCTCGGAACGCCACGCGCGGCGAAAATCTCCCAGACGAAGTCGCGCTTGCGCACCGTTGGAGGGAGCGGCTCGCCATGCGCCATCCCGATCGATTGCGCGAGATCGCGCAGGACGACATCGCTCGCCGACACCGACTGCAGAAGATGATCGCCACCGCGCAGCCGGACACCCTCAACCGCGCGAACGCCGTGCAGATATGTCTTTACGCCGGTGCCGAGCGAAGCCCACCGCTCCGTCGTCGAACGGCCGCGCAGCGGAGCGACGGCATACGCGGAAGGAACCGCCTTCGCCAGATCGGCGCGGGCGCGGTAGATGTCCCAGGTCAGGCCATCGACGGCGACGAGCGCCACGCGGCGCGACGCCGGCACGGTCACGACCTGCAGCGGCGGCGCGGCGTTGCTGTGCTGATCCTGCGCGGCGAACGCCGGCAGGAAGAGAAGCGCGATCAGGATCGACGCCGCGATGGTCATCGGTCCGCCGCGCGGCTTCTGATGAATGGCTGGAATGCGCTGCAGTTCGTAAATGGAGAAGGACAAAAGCGCCGCCGAGATCACGATCGTTGCGATCAGAAAGAAAACCGCCATCGCCGCGATGCCGGTGAGCATCTCCGGCCACGACGGCGGCGTCGGAAAGCGATACCACCAGATCGCGATCGGTGCGGCCAGCAGCGATGCCGCGGCGAACGAAATCGCCAGCAGCGCGCGCGGCGTGTCGATGACGATGGTCGGCCGCAATTTCAAAATCAACGCGATTGCGACGAGCAAAAGAAACGAAATCGCGAAACCGGTCACTCCATAGAGCAGAGACATCAGCAAGGTCTCGCCCGCGGAGAGTGGATGGTTGCGAAACAGCATGATGCCGGTGAGGGGGAGGATCGCGAAGGCGGCGATCAGGAGGGCGGCTTTTCCGGCGGCGGTGAAGAGCTCGATCCAGAAGGCGCGGGAGGAGCGGCCGGCGGTAAATGGGTCGTGCGCGAACCACCGCTCGATGGCGTGCGAGAGGTAGCCTCGCTCCCGCAGATCGCGCCGCAAATCGTCGACGGACGGCACCGGCACGGCGCGGAATATAGCACCCGGCCCGGCGTTCTATCCGCCGATTCTTCAATGGATTCCGGCGCGGCCTCCTCCCAAAATCCGATCGAGCACAGTGCCCTTTCCGGCGAGGCCGGCGCGCGTCCGCCGAAGCGCCATCCCTTCGCGAAATTCTTCTCCGGCGCCGCCATCACCATCGCCTTCGTCCTGCTTAAACTAAAGGCGCTGGTCTTCGTGGTCATCGACTTTTTCCGCGGCTACGCGGTTAATCCATTCGAAGGCTTCGGCCTGATGCAGTTCTCCGTTGCCGGCGTTTCCATGGGCCTGTCCATCTGGGCCATGGCCACGAAGGCGCCGCTCAAGTTCGTTCTCGGCTTCGTCGGCATCATCCTCATCCACGAGATCGGTCACGCGGTCGCCATCCGCGCGAAGGGGCTGCGCGCCGGCCTGATGGTTTTCATCCCCTTCGTCGGCGGCGCGGTCACGCTGAAAGATCAGCCGCGTTCGGCCTACGACGACGCTCAGATTGGGTTGGCCGGTCCGGTCGCGGGAACCTTCGTCACACTGGTCTTTCTGCAGATTTTCAAATGGACGAATCAGCCGCTCTATCTCACGATCGCCGAGGGCGGCTTCTTTGTGAACCTCTTCAACCTTCTGCCGATCGGGATGCTCGATGGCGGGCGCATCTCCGCGGCCATCACAAAATGGATGTGGGTCCTGGGCGGCGGCTTTCTGGTCTACAAGGTGGTCAAGCAGCCGAACCCGCTGATGGTGTTGCTCGTTCTGTTGGTCGCGTTCCAGGTCTACCTCTCCATCGTCCGTGAGAAGGACGACGAAGCCTTCTACGACGTGACCATTTCGCAGCGCGTCTTCATCGCCATCGCCTACTTCGCTCTTGTCATCTTCCTCGGGCATCAGGCGTACACGAACTGGAACCGTCTGGTGGCGCTGGCCAGGTAGCGTGGCTGTCATCCTGAGCCGCCGAAGGCGCGGAGGCGAAGCCGGAGCGCCGGAGGACGGTCGAAGGACCCCCTTCCTGGAAACGAAGGAAGGGCGGTGGTATTTGAACGATGCAAGCACTGAGGGGGTCCTTCGACCGTCCTCCGCGACTACGCCTTCGGCTACGTCGCTGCGGCGGCTCAGGATGACAGCACGCGGAATGAGATTCACTACATTTCGTTTGATATACCCTACGCCCGCCGTATGAACCTTTACCTCCTTCTTGCCATCGCCCTCGGCGCGATTTCCGGAACGACCGAAGTACCGGTCGCCCGGACGAGCTTCGCCGCCGTGGCGGCGGAGTGCGGGGCCGTCACCAGCGAGCAGGCGATCACGTCGCCGCGCAGCAGCCAGCATCACGCGCGTTTTGAAACGACAACACCGCGCGTCATCGACGAAGCGCCGGCCCGCATCGAAGCCCCCCTCGCCGGCGCGGCCACGCCGCGCGCCCCTGCAACCAACTGCTGAGCCTCTCTTTCGGTTCGCGGTTTGGTTGTTGCTGGGAAGGAAATCATCATGATCGATAAAGTTCTCACCTCCATCTTTGGCTCGAAGCACGAGCGCGATGTGAAAAAAATGCTGCCCATCGTGGCGCAGATCAACGCGCTCGAACCCGAGATCAGCAAACTGTCCGACGACGAACTCCGCGCCAAAACGCAGGTGTTCCGCGAGCGCCTTCGTCCCGCCGTCGAAGCGCTCGAAGCTGCCAGGAAAGAAATCCCGCGCGATGAAATCGTCATCCGCACGGCCAAGGAAGACCTCCAGTCCGCGCTCGACGAAATTCTCCCCGAGGCCTTTGCGGTCGCGAGAGAGGGCGGCAAGCGCATCCTCAACATGCGCCACTTCGACGTCCAGCTCATGGGCGGCATCGTCCTGCACCGCGGCAAGATCGCCGAGATGAAGACCGGCGAGGGCAAAACCCTTGTGGCCACGCTTCCGGTTTACCTCAACGCGCTGACCGGCCGCGGCGTGCATGTCGTCACCGTCAACGATTACCTGGCCCGCCGCGACTCCGAGTGGATGGGCCGCCTCTACAAGTTCCTCGGCCTCACCGTTGGCGTGATCCAGAACCATCACGGCGACCGCGAGCGGCAGGAAGCCTACGGCTGCGACGTGACCTACGGCACGAACAACGAGTACGGCTTCGACTATCTCCGCGACAACATGAAGTTCGATCTGGAGGCGATGGTGCAACGCGAACCCGCGTTTGCCATCGTCGACGAAGTCGACTCGATCCTCATCGACGAAGCGCGCACGCCGCTCATCATCAGCGGCCCGTCGGAAGAGAGTCCCGGCAAGTACTACGCCGTCGACAGGATCGTGCCTCGGCTCGTCAAGGACAAGGATTACCAGGTCGATGAGAAGCAACACACGGCGGTGCTGACCGAAGAGGGCGTGCTGCACGCCGAGAAACTCCTCGGCGTCAACAATCTTTACGACCCCGACAACATGGACACGCTGCACGCCGTCCAGCAGGCGCTGCGCGCGCACACGCTCTACAAGCTCGACGTTGAGTACGTCGTCAAAGACGGCGAAGTTCTCATCGTCGACGAGTTCACCGGACGCCTCATGCCCGGCCGCCGCTGGAGCGACGGTCTGCATCAGGCGGTCGAAGCGAAAGAGGGCGTAAAGATCGAGGCCGAGAATCAGACGCTGGCCACGATCACGTTCCAGAACCTCTTCCGCATGTACGACAAGCTGGCCGGCATGACCGGAACGGCGGACACCGAGGCTGCTGAGTTCTACAGCATCTACAAGCTCGAGGTCGTGGTCATCCCGCCGAACCGCCAGATGGTGCGCAAGGATCAGGGCGATCTCGTCTACCGCACCGAGCGCGAGAAGTTCAACGCCATCGTCGACGAGATCAAGGTCCTCAACGAAAAAGGGCAGCCCGCTCTGGTCGGCACGATCTCGATCGAAAAATCCGAGGCGCTGTCAGCGGCCCTGAAACGCAAGGGCGTTCCGCACGTCGTCCTCAACGCGAAGTATCACGAGAAGGAAGCGGAAATTGTTGCTCAGGCCGGGCGCAAAGGCGCGGTCACGATCGCCACGAACATGGCCGGCCGTGGCACGGACATTCTCCTCGGCGGCAATCCCGAATTCGCCGCCGCGCAGAAAACGAAAGACGTCGCCGATCCCGCCGAGCGCAAACGGATCGAGGAAGAGATCAACGCGCAGTGGAAGCACGATCACGATGAAGTGGTCCGCCTCGGCGGGCTGCACATCGTCGGCACCGAACGCCATGAGTCGCGACGCATCGACAACCAGCTTCGCGGCCGTTCCGGACGTCAGGGCGATCCCGGAGCCTCTCGTTTCTACCTCTCGCTCGAAGACGATCTGATGCGCATCTTCGGCGGCGACCGCCTCATGAACTGGATGGAACGCCTCGGCATGGAAGAAGGCGTCCCCATCGAGCACGGCATGGTCACGCGTTCGATCGAGCGCGCGCAGAAGCAGGTCGAAGGCCGCAACTTCGAAGCCCGCAAACACCTCCTCGAATACGACGACGTGATGAACAAGCAGCGCGAGTCGGTCTACACGCTGCGCCGCTCGATCCTCGATGGCCGCGAGGGGAAGGACTACATCCTCAACTCTGCCGACGAGATCGTCGACTTCCTGATCGAGACCTACATCCCCGCCGACGTCCATGAGCAGCCGGACGAGGAGAAGCTGAACGCGGAGCTCTACGACTTCTTCGGCGTCGATCTCAAAACCGCCGGCGTCGATCTGGTCACGATGACGCCGGCGGCGGTGAAGGACCGCCTGATCGAAGTCGTCAATCAGCGCTACGAACAGAAGGAGTCGGCGATCGGCCCCGAGATGATGCGCCTACACGAGAAGTACATCCTCCTGCAGGTCATCGATCAGCTCTGGAAGGATCACCTTCTCAACGTCGATCACCTCAAGGAAGGCATCGGTCTGCGCGGCTACGGCCAACGCGATCCGCTCATCGAGTACAAGAAGGAGTCGTTCGAAATCTTCCAGGAAATGATGGAAGCGATCCAGGACCGCGTCGTGAAGTACCTCTGGAAAACGGAGGTCGTGGTCGAACGCGAAGGCGAGCGGCAGGAGGACGTCCAGCGCGTTCAGCGCGCGATGCCGCCCCCGAAACTGAAATCCGCCCCAATGGTCTTCTCCGGCGCCGGCGGCACCTCCGGCCCCGCACAAGTCCAGCGCAAAGAACCAAAGATCGGCCGCAACGACCCCTGCTGGTGCGGCAGCGGGAAAAAGTACAAGAAGTGCCACGGCACAGCCGCTTAAACCTATCGGCGTAAACTGAGCCCCGCATGTCCCACATCGCGATCGACTACGACAAGGAGAAACTCCGCGATTTTTGTGAGAAGCGGAAGGTGACGGAGTTCGCGTTCTTTGGCAGCGTTGTGCGTGACGATTTCAGGCCGGATAGCGATGTGGACGTGATGGTTCGATTCGCGGACGACGCTGGATGGTCGCTGTTCGACATCGTCCACATGGAAAACGAGCTGGCTGAGATTTTCGGACGGCCGGTAGACCTGTGCGAACGCGAAGCAGTAGAAAAGAGCAGGAACTCGTATCGCCGAGGATCAATCCTGTCGAGCGCGGTGCCACTTGAATTCTAAGGACCTCGCGCTTCTCGCCGACATGCTCGACGCGGCGCGTATGGCCGTTTCCTACGTTCGCGATGTCACGGAAGAGCAGTTCGTCCTCGATACAGGCAAGCAGGATTCCGTGATCTACCGCATCGGCGTCATCGGCGAGGCTGCGCGGAACGTATCGGAAGAGACAAAAAAGGCGCTTGCCCTTCGGTGGGCGGATATGACCGGCATGAGGAATCCTGTCTTTCACGGCTATAACGATGTTCGTATTGCCACCGTTTGGACAACCGTCACGAACGATCTCCCGGAGTTGATCGCCACCTTGGAGCGTCACCTCGCGCCCTGACGTATCATCCCGCTCCATGCTTCCTGAAAAAACGTTCGAGAACCGCGTCGGCATCATCACCGGCGGCGGGACAGGGATCGGATTCGCCATTGCCCGCGAGCTGGCCAAACTCGGCGCGACCGTCATCCTTGCCAGCCGCAGCGAAGAGCACCTCGGCCCTGCCGTCGAGCAGTTGCGCAGCGAGACCGGACGCGCTAACGCCGCCGATCACTTCGTGCTCGACGTCCGCGAGCCCGAGCAGGTCGAGGCGATGGCGGCGAAGGTTCACGCCGATCACGGCCGCATCGACTTCCTCGTCAACAACGCCGCCGGCAACTTCATCTCGCCTGCCGACCAGCTTAGCGTCAACGGCTGGAACGCCGTCATCGGCATCGTCCTCAACGGAACGTTCTACTGCACCAGCGCCGTCGGCAAGCGGATGATTGCCGCAAAGAAGGGAACGATCCTCAACGTCATCGCCAACTACGCCTGGACCGGCGCTCCCGGTGTCGTCCACTCCGCCAGCGCCAAAGCGGGCGTCCTCGCGATGACGCAAACGCTGGCCGTGGAATGGGCGCGTCACAAAATCCGCGTCAACGCCATCGCCCCGGGACCGGTCCACACCGAGGGCGCATCAAAACGCCTCTTCCCTAACGAGATGATCGAGGAAGGGATCCGCAAGACCATCCCCCTGCGCCGTTTCGCCAATCTCGAAGAAGTCGCCAACGCCGCGTCGTATCTCCTCTCCGACTACGCCTCCTACGTCACGGGCGAAGCGATGGTCATCGACGGCGGCCAATGGCTCAGCGGCGCGGACTACTGGACGCGTGTGCAGCAGATGGCGCCGAAGTGAGAATGGATGCGGACAGTGGGCTTCGAGACACGTCACTCACGGGTTCAGCGTAGGAGTCAGGAGTCCAAGCCCCTCGGCAGCAGGAACGTGGAGTACATCCAGCAGCCGACGCAGAAGTCGAAGACGCCATCGAGCACGTTGAAAAACAGGAGAGCTGCCGCGACCATCGCTGCCGCCGCGGGAGACAGCGGCAAGAGCACCGTGGTGGCGAGAGCGAAGAAAAAGCCGATGCGGCATGCGAAGCGCTTCGGCGCGGCGTCGCTGCGCTTCTCGGGGATACCAACCATGCGCGCGGACACGCGTGCGAGGCGCTGCATCGGGCTTGCGTACCTGGTCCAGGCACGGGTCGCGTAGTCCAGCGTAAGCGCGGCAGCGAGGACCAACACAACTCGTCCGAAACCCTGCCACACGACGGCCATCGCCGAGATCGCCGCAAGGGCAACGATGGTAAAAAGACACGTCACACGGCTGGCGTTGTGATCGACGGTCTCGTAGGAGATCGGGCAGGCGTCGTTGGCCATCGGAAGCCTCCTCGCATAAGAAAAAGCGGCGCACATGCGGACGCCACCGCACAACTGACTAAGCGCCATGATGGCCGAGGCAGAATGCAGCGTCAAAGGCTGGCCGCGTCCTACCTCCTTTCCGACTACGCCTCCTACGTAACCGGCGAAGCAATGGTCATCGACGGCGGCCAGTGGCTCAGCGGCGCGGATCACTGGACGCGGGTGCAGCAGATGGCGCCGAAGTAGTTCCCGCGTTCTTGCGGGGGCGTAGCATGCGGCTGGCGGTTGTGAGCAGCACCGCGATTGCCGTGCCTGCGCACAAACCGGCAGCGATGTCGGTCGTCCAGTGACGATCATGGTAAAGACGGTTCATGCCGCCGCCGAACGGAACGAGCGCGATGGCAACGGCCACTGGCCGGCTCACGATGCCCGCTCCGCGTAAAACGGCCGCCATCGCGAACATCTCGGCGGCAGCGCCGGTGGTATGGCCGCTCGGGAAACTCGGCTCGCGTTCGCCCTCCTTCGCCGTCGGTGCAAGTTGCTGCGGCAGGATTTCCGTGAAGCAGCGGCCGGCCGTCATGGCCAGGAGAGGCGACGCCGCGATCGGAAGCCAGATGTGAATCCCGTCGCGCCGGAATCGAAACGCCACCGCAAGACTGCACGCGATCAGAATTCCGGGCGCAGTGGCCACTACGGCAACCGCGGAGACGGCGTCGAGCGCCGGCGATCGTAACCGCCTGATCCTGCGCCGCAACATCTCGTCGATCGGCCGCGCCGCACCGCTGGCGACGTTCGCCGCGATGTACGCGAACGCGCCCACCGACGAGGCAAACAGTACCAGCGGCGCGGCACGCACCCTTCGTCTTCGTCGCGATCCCACGACTAAGAATGAGCAATGTCTGTTCCGCCCGCGGCAACGTGGGACTAAATCATCCTGAGGTCGAAAGAATGTTTACGGCGTTTTCAAATAGTCGATCGCCACGTGTGCCATCGCCCGCACGCCCAACTCCAATCCGCTTTCGTCGATATAGAACAGCGGCGAGTGATTGGACGCGGCTTCCTCGGCTGTCTTGTCCTTTGGACGCGTGCCGAGCCAGAAGAAAAGGCCGGGGACTTTCTGCTGGAAGAAGGAAAAGTCCTCGGCGCCGAGGACGGCGTTGACGACTTGCACGTTCGAGGCGCCGGCGGTGCGGCGGAGAGTGGGGGCAATCCGCTCCGTGATCGCAGGATCGTTGTAGGTGATCGGGTAGCCGTCGGTGATCGTCACTGTTGCGGTGGCGCCGCCGCTGCGGGCGATGTCCTCGGCGGTGCGTTTGATGCGGCCGTGGATGTCGTCGCGCATTTTCGCGTCCAACGACCGGATCGTGCCGATCATCTCCACGTCGTCCGGGATGATGTTGTTGCGGACGCCGCCGTGGATGGCGCCTACGGTGACGATCGACGGCGCGAGCGATGAGTCGACCTGGCGGCTTGGGATGGTCTGCAGGCCTAGGACGATCTGCGCGGCGACGACGATCGGATCGACGCCGAGCCAGGGGTAGGCACCGTGGGTCTGCTTGCCGTGCACGACGATCTTGAATGAATCGACGGCGGCCATCATCGAGCCGGGGCGGTAGGCGATCTCGCCGACCGGATAGCGCGAGGTGACGTGCAGGCCGAACACCGCGTCAACCTTCGGATTCTCGAGCGCACCTTCTTTCACCATCAGCATTGCGCCGCCTTCCTCCCCCTCCGGCGCGCCCTCCTCGGCGGGTTGAAAGAGGAACTTGACCGTACCGGGGATCTCGTCGCGCATGCCGGCCAGGACTTCGGCCACGCCGAGGAGGATGGCCACGTGCGCGTCGTGCCCGCAGGCGTGCATGACGCCGACTTCGTGTCCGTTGAAGGTCGTGCGCACCGTCGATTTGAATGGGAGGTCAACCTGCTCGACGACTGGCAACGCGTCCATGTCGGCGCGGAGAGCGACCACGCGTCCCGGCTTGCCGCCTTTGAGAATTCCGACGACGCCGGTGTGCGCGACGGGAGTCTTCACCTCGATGCCGAGCTCGCGCAGGCGATCGGCGACGATCTTCGACGTGCGCATCTCGCGATTGCCGAGCTCCGGATGTTCGTGAATGTCGCGGCGGCAGGCGATGACTTTCGATTCAACCTTTTTCGCGGCGTCATCGATGCGTTGATCGAGCGTGGTTGCGGCGTCGAGCGTTGCAGACATGAGGACCTCCAGAGCGAGAATGGCGAGCAGGCGCATAGCGCATTGTAGTTGCGCACTAGGCGCCCACGATGAAGAGGGAGAAGGTCGCCGAGCCTTGGGCAACCAACGCTGCGGGCCGTGCCCGCTACTGCGGGACGATCTCGCCGCGCAGTGCTTCGGCTTTGCGAATCAGTTCGCCGAACCATTCCGCGAAGTGCGTTTCGCCTCGTTCCTCGGCCAGAGCTTTCGTCCCCGAGGCCATGGTGATGAATTGATCGATGAAGCCGCGGAGCTCGTCGCTGACGCCCATCAGCAGCAGCGTCGACGACTGCCCCTCGATGGTCTTGAACGCCTGCAGCGCCTGCGCGTACTCGTTCGAAAAGTACGCGAAGTTTTCGCGGGCTTCATCGGAGCGCTGGTCGTCGTCGGTCATGGCGTTCTCGATGCTGCGGATTTTGGGCCAGTGAATGACAGACTAACGACATGCCGGAAGGCGACAGCATCTATCGCGCGGCGCAGGGGCTGCACCGCGCCCTGGCCGGAAAGACGGTGACGTCGTTCGAGACCGTGCTGCCGAAACTGGCGCGGATCGATGAAGACGCGCCGGTGACCGGACGCACGATCGAGCGCGTCACCTCGGCCGGCAAGAATCTCATCATCGAGTTCTCCGGCGACCTCCATCTCCACACGCACATGAAGATGAACGGGAGCTGGCACATCTACCGTCCCGGCGAGCGCTGGAAACGTCCGCGGCGCGACATGCGCATCGTGATCGGTACGGACGAATTCGTCGCTGTCGCGTTCACCGTTCCTGTGGCCGAGTTTCACACCAGCCGCAGCCTCGCGCGCGACAACGATCTTCGGCGCATGGGACCTGACCTCCTCGGCGCGACCTTCGACCGCGATGAAGCGCTGCGGAGGATTCGCGGGCGTCCAGACGAAGAGATCGCGAACGTGCTGCTCAATCAGCGCGTGCTGGCCGGCATCGGCAATATCTGGAAATCGGAATCGCTCTTCTGCGCTGGCGTCGATCCGTTTCACAAGGTCGCTGACCTGGATGAGGGGCAACTCGAACGCATCGTCGACTGCGCGTACAAACTTCTACGCCGCAGCGCCAGTGGACGTTCGGAGTTCTCGGTCTACAGTCGAGGTGGCGATCCGTGCCGAAGGTGCGGGACTCCGATCCGTTATCGGAAACAAGGGGTGGATGCGCGCGGAACGTATTGGTGTCCGCAATGCCAGACCTAAAAGCGTTTCACCACAAAGGCACAAAGAACACAAAGAAAATCAAGAAAACCTGTTGACATACGAAATGAGATCCTCTAATCTCCGCCTCCCCATGATTACGTTGAGAAAAAATCAATTCGGCGGCCCCGCGCGGCTTTACTGCGCAACGGGAGAATTCGCGCGATCGTAGAGTGCTCAAAATAGATCGAGTCTTTCGATCAGAGCCCCTTCGGTCGCGAGACTGAAGGGGCTTTTTGTTTCTGGCGATAACCAATCCGGGCCGGCGGCGCACGACACCCCGTTTGTGCAGTGCGTTCCGTGTACGGGTTCTAACGAAGGGTCGGTGACGCACCGCGCAGGTAGCTCAGAGGTAGAGCACAGGAATTGATAATCCTGAGGTCATGGGTTCGAATCCCGTCCTGCGCACACAGGTAGCTCAGTGGGTAGAGCAAAGGACTGATAATCCTTGATGCGCGGGTTCGACTCCCGCCCTGACACAGTGGCTTGAAACCACTCCTTTATGCAGTACCCGCTCGGGGGCGGCAGTATCAAAACCGGCTGTAGTGACGAGTTGTCGTAGCGTCATTGCAGCAGCACGATTCCGGCGCCTTGCAGCGCGCGGAAGCCGCGCGGCGAAAGGGCGAAACGCGTCTGCTGTAGTCAAGCAGGCGCCGGACGCCGGAGTAGCGGCGGCTGATCGCGACGCTCCGTGCCGTATGCGTGTGGCGATGATGCCTGCCGTCTTCGAGCGGCTTCTCAAATAGTCGTAAGAATCCCGGCGAACGGTGCGTACGAATCGGTACGCCGGAGATAACAAAGAAAAGGAGGTCCCCATGATTCGCAAGCTCAAGGTTCGTAATCATGAGCGTGGTCTGCTCTTTCGCGAGGGCGACCTCATTGCAGTCCTGCAGCCGGGCAAGCACTGGCGTTTCGATCCGTTGCTCAAGCTGCGTTTCGACGTCGTCAGTACGCGTAAGGTGTGGCTCGAGCACAAGGACATCGACCTCATCGTCCGTTCGGGGCTCATTGGCGAAGACGCCATTGTGCTCAACCTGAAGGACACTGAGCGTGCACTGGTGTGGATCGACGGACGTTTCAACGCCATCGCCAAGCCGGGTATGTACGTTCTGTGGCGTACGGACCACGAAGTGCGTGTAGAGATCGTCAATACGCGCACCGTGCAGTTCGTCCACGCCGACCTGACGTCGATTCTTTCCGTGACCGACTCACTGAAGCAGCTCGAGACGGTGACGGTGCAGGCCGGCAGTGTGTCCGTGCTGTTTCTCGACGGTGCGCTGCACGGCGTTCTGCAGCCGGGTACGTATGCATTCTGGCGCGGCGCGGCTGTTGTGCGCGTCGTTCCGGTTGATCTGAAGGAGCAGGTGCTGGATATCAGCGGTCAGGAAATCATGACGTCGGACAAGGTCACGCTGCGTCTGAACGCGCTGGTCAGTTTTCGGATCATCGACGCAACGAAGTCGGTGGCCGAGGTCGACAGCGCGCCGCAGGCGCTGTACCGGGCGGCGCAGCTCGCACTGCGTGAGATCGTCGGTGCTCGGGATCTGGATACGCTTCTGACGTCTCGCGACGCTGTTGCGCGCGAGCTCGATGAGGCGGTCCGCGTCCGCGCCTCGGCGCTCGGCATCGAGGTCGTGGCGGTCGGTATCCGCGACGTGATTCTCCCGGGCGAGATGAAGGACCTGATGAACCGCGTGACCGAGGCGAAGAAGGCCGCTGAGGCGGCCCTGATCACGCGGCGTGAGGAGACCGCGGCGATGCGTATGCAGGCCAACACGGCCAGGATTCTCGATTCGAGCCCGACGCTCATGCGTCTGCGCGAGCTCGAAGTTCTGGAGAAGGTTGCCGAGAAGTCGAACCTCACCGTTCTTCTGGGCGACGGCAGCGGTCTGAGCGACAAGGTCGTGAAGCTGCTGTGATGTGAGAGGTGCCGCCGGCAACGGCGGCACCTCGTTTTTCGCCTTGCAGTTATCCTGCAACCGTGGCGCGCGACCTTCCCATCGGCAACGGCAACCTCATGGTCAATTTCGATCATGAGTACAACATCCGCGATGTCTACTACCCGCATGTCGGGCAGGACAACCAGACCGCGGGCGACGTGTCGTTTTTCGGCGTCTGGTGCGACGGCAAGTTTGCGTGGATCGGCAATCCAGCGTGGGAGAAGCGGCTCGACTACGACGGCGATTCGCTCGTCACGCGCGTCGACTGCCATTCCGATTCACTGCAGCTGGACATGGTCATCAACGATACGGTGGACTTCGATCGCGATGTCCTCGTTCGCCGCGTCGAGCTTCGCAATCTGTCCGACAAGAAACGCCCTGTTCGCCTCTTCACGCACTTCGATCCACACCTCGGCGGGAACGCGATCGGCGACACGATCTTCTTCGATCCGGAGTTCAACGGCTTCGTCGCGTACAAAGCGCAGCGATATGTTTTGATCAACGCATCGGGCGACGACCAGTTCGGATTTCAGTCGTTCGCGATCGGTACGAAGGAGCGCGAGGGCTACCAGGGCACGTGGCGCGATGCCGAGGATGGCGTGCTCGAAGCGCACAAAGCGATTGCGCAGGGTTCGGTCGATTGCACGGGGATGATGTCGCTGTCGCTCGCGCCCGGCGGGACCGCGACGGCGTACGTCTGGTGGGTCTTCGGCAAGTCGTACAAAGAAGTTGCGTCGCTCGACGCACTCGTGCGCGAGCGCGGCGCGGGATCGTTTCTCGACCGTACGCGCGACTACTGGAAGCTGTGGGTGAAGAACGACGTCGACATCAGCAAATTGCCGGACGAGGTGCAGCGGCTGTATCGCCGATCGCTGCTGATCATCCGGACGCAGATCGATCACAGCGGCGCCGTCATCGCCGCCACCGACTCCGACATCGTGCAGTTCGGCCGCGACACGTACACGTACATGTGGCCGCGCGACGGATCGATCGTAGCCACGGCGCTGCTGCAGGCCGGCTACTCCGAGATCACGCGGCGCTTCTTCGACTTCTGCTGCCGGTTGATCACACCCGAGGGGTTTCTGCTGCACAAGTACAACCCGGATGGATCGGCGGGATCGTCGTGGCATCCGTGGCTGGCGGACGGTAAGAGGCAGTTGCCGATTCAGGAAGACGAGACGGCGCTGGTCGTGGTCGCGCTGTGGACGCACTTTGAAAAGTTCCACGACGTCGAGTTCGTGAAACCGCTCTACAAGCCGATCATCAAGCAGATGGCGGATTTTCTGCTGCGCTACCGCGAGCCGCACACACGGCTGCCGGCACCGTCGTGGGATTTGTGGGAGGAGCGCCGTGGCATCGCAGCGTTCACGGTCGGCTCGGTGTGGGCGGGGTTGAACGCCGCCGCAAAATTCACCGATGCATTCGGCGAAACGGCGCAGGCGGAGAAGTACCGGCGAGCCGCTGCGGAGATGAAGGATGGAGCGATCCGTTTCCTGTTCGATGAGACCAGCGGCTGTTTCGCGCGGTCGATCAACGTTTCGCGCGAAGGTCAGATCACCGCGGACATGACGCTCGATGCGTCGATGGCCGGCCTGTGGCTCTTTGGCATGTTCGACGCGAACGATCCGAAGATCGTGGCCACGATGGAGGCGATGATTTCGCGGCTGACCATCAAGACAGACGTCGGCGGCGTGGCGCGTTACGAGAACGATTACTACTTTCAGGTCTCGAAGGACGTCGCGAGCGTGCCCGGCAATCCGTGGATCGTCTGCACGCTGTCGATCGCGCACTGGTACGCGATGCGCGCGCGCAATGCCGAGGATCTGCAGAAGGCGATCGACATCCTGACGTGGGCG
Organism: Acidobacteriota bacterium; assembly: GCA_019247495.1. GTDB lineage: Bacteria > Acidobacteriota > Thermoanaerobaculia > Gp7-AA8 > Gp7-AA8 > JADGNZ01. The sequence continues at coordinate 4,126 of JAFAOU010000227.1, read as the reverse complement.
ACGCGCCACGCGCTGCCGAGCGGCGTGCTGGCGGAACAGCTCGATCCGTACACGGGCAAACCGATCTCCGTCGCGCCGCTGACGTGGAGCCACGCCGCGTTCGTGCTCGCCTCGCACGTGGTAGCCCGGCGCGCGAACGAACTGGCGGGAGCCGCGTAGTGGCGCGTCGCACCCGCCTGCGCACGCGCGTGCTGCTGCTCACCGCCGCCTTCGCTATCGCGCTCTTCGCCATCACCTTCGGCCTGAGCTGGCGCGCACAAGTGGCGCAGGAACGTTGGAGCCGGCTGGTCGGCGTGGAGACGCGCGCGATCGGGACGCTGGAGGAGTTGATTCGCGCGCAGAACGCGTATCGGGCGGGAGTCGTTAGTCGGGGGTCGGGAGTCGGAGCGAACGTGACGAATCTTTCGGTCTCCCCTCCGACAGCCGACACCCGATACCCGACACCCCCGTACCGCGTCGTCTCGCAACTCCTCGAAGCTGACTCATTAAGAACAATCGACACCGCCGCGCTGCGCCGCCGCATGTCGACCTTCACCGCCGTTCTCGCCGACACGACGTCGACGCCGCAGGAGATCGACACCGAGTCGCAGCGCGTTGTGGCCGAGGCGCAGCGGATCATCGACGAGAGGAAGCGCGAAGTCGCGCGGCAGTTGCCGATGCTCGAACGCGACTCACACGAGCTGATGTCGGCCGGCCTGGCCATCGCCTGGATCATCATCATCTGCAGCTTCGCCGCGGTGCAGGTGACGCTGCGCAAAGTAGTCCGTCCGATCGAAGACCTTTCCCTCGCCGCCGACGCCATCGCCTCCGGCGACCTCGGCGCGCGCGCTCCGGTGGCCGGCGATTTCGAAGTGGCGCGACTAGCCGTCGCCGTCAACCACATGGCCGACGAGCTGAAAGCGCACGCGAGGACGGACGAGCTGACATCGCTCCCCAACTTCCGCGCCTTCCGCGAACGCATCGACCTCGAAATCGAACGCGCCCAACGCTACCCCGAACGCTTCGGCATCCTCATCCTCGACCTCGACCGCTTCAAGAAATACAACGACACCTACGGCCACCTCGCCGGCAACGACGCGTTGCAGCGAACCGCCCGCGCGATCCGCGAAGCGGTGCGAGTCGTCGATTTTCCCGCGCGCTACGGCGGCGAAGAATTCGCCGTGATCCTCCCGCAGATTGACGCACCGGCCTTGGCCGCGATCGCCGAGCGTATTCGGTCCACGATCGAAGCGATGCCGGCGCCTGCCGGCGGCGCGCAAGTTACGGTCAGCATCGGCGCCGCGATGTACCCCGACGACGGGACGGCGCCGGATGCCCTGTTCCGCGCAGCGGATGAGCGGCTGTATGCGGCGAAGGAGGGTGGGCGGAATCGGGTGGTGGGGGTCCCCATGTTGCGCACGGCGAGTGGAGCTGCAACTCGTGACGGCTAACATTCGCAACGAAGTCGTCGATGCGACAGAGGAGTTGGTCACAATGTACCGACCGACTGGCCCGAAGGAGTTGGAGTTAGTCGCCGCTTCCGGCTGGCGCCGGTGGCCGCCGCGTCTTCCGGAACAACCAATCTTTTATCCGGTGACCAATCAAGATTACGCGGAACAGATTGCGCGCGACTGGAACGTTCCCGAGAGCGGTGCAGGATTTGTTTTGCGCTTCAATGTGCGACGTAAATTCATGGAACGTTTCGAAATCCACAAGGTCGGAAGCGAAACGCACACCGAATGGTGGATTCCGGCTGAGGATCTCGAGGAGCTGAATGACAACATCGTCGGCAAGATCGATGTGGTTGCGCGCTTTCCAATCGGGACCGACATCGTTTGCCCGGCCGGTTTCCCGCGATGGAGCCCGATGAAATCAGGCGCTCGGGCGCTGGTTCTTCAACCGTGCACCATCAGCGAGTTCGCCGAATCGTCGGGGCGATGGATCGAGAAGCTGGGGCTTCAGGCGGTGTCCGAAGGAATCACCTCTGACGGCGTAACTGCGATGATGACCGTGACGTACCGCGGCGAGCTCTTTTGGCTGGCCACCGACATCTGGCTGAACGAGTTAGCGTTGGAGCCACAGAGTCTTCAGGGAGATGCCGCGGCTGCCGAACTCTTCGCAGTTTTCAGCGGGAGACCGGACTGAGGTCAATCCGACAGTTTCTCGATCAATGTCTCAATCGTCTTAGCCGCTGTCGCCAAATCCCGCTCCGATAACTCCCCACCCAGCGCGTCGCGCCATTGCTCATACGCAGGACGGAGCTTCTCGATCGTGGCGCGGCCACGACGCGTCAGCGCCACGCGCGACGAGCGGAGATCCTTCGGATCATCGGCGCGTTCGGCGAAGCCGAGCTGCTCGAGGCGGGTCATCATGCCGGTCATGTTCTGCTTAGAGACCATCATCGTTCGCGCCAGTGAGGCCAGCGACATCGGGGCGGCGTTGCGGGAGAGGACGGAGAGGATGGCCCACTGCTGCGGGGTGATGCGGCCTTTGGCGAAGACGGGGGCGAGGCGGCGCGTGAGGAGGTTCGCGAGTTGAATCACGCCCGCGACGAGGTCCCGTTCCGGCTCGGCTGTCATGTGTGGTCGTCAATGTATTGACCAATCGCGGGAGTGTCAAATGCGCGTGCTAGGCTCTCGCGGATGAGACGGATCGGCGATTGGCTGCTGTTGACCGCCATCGTCATCTTCGGCGCAGTTCTGAGGTTCAGCGGACTGGCCGTTCCCAGCCTCTGGCTGGACGAGATCCTCGACTACGACGTCGCCACGAAGCTGACGCACGAGCCGTTCTGGCGCTGGCTGACCGGCTTCGCCAGCGAACACGGTCCGCTGTTCTTTGCGAGCGAATTGGCAGGAAGGTTCGCGCACGCGCCGGAGTTCGCCGCGAGGTTCGCGCCCGCGTTGTTTGGCGTGGCGGCGATTGTGGTTGCGGCAGGGACGGGGGACGAGGGACGAGGGGAATCAAAGGCGGAGACCCTCACCTTCGCACTCCTCCTCGCCGGCTCCCCGCTCGCGATCTACTACAGCCGCGAAGCCCGCCCCTACGCCCTCCTGATCCTCCTCGCCACCCTGCTCCTCTCCGTCTTCCTCCGCCCCTCCGCGTCTCCGCGTGACCCCGTCCCCCTGATCGCGCTCGCCCTGCTCTTCACCACCTCCGGCTCCGGCCCCCTCCTCATCGCCGGCGCCATCACCGCCGCCATCGCCTTCGCCATGACGCGGAGAAAAACATTCGCCATCGCTGCGATATCGGGAGGAGTCGCGGCGGCCGGCATCCCCATCCTCTACCGCGGCATGCCGCCGAACGCCGCATCAGGCTTCCGATTCAGCGCGAGATTTTTCCAACGAATCCTCCAGTCGTTCTCGATCGGCGCCATCGACATCACTACGATCCACCGCGCCGCCTACGTCGTCGCGTTGCTCGCGCTCACCGGCGCGATCGTGCTCATTCGCCGCGATCGCGTGCGCGGCGTCATCGTCACCGGCATGGCCGTGCTCCCGGTCGCCGTCAGCCTGGCCGCTCTTTGGAAGCTGCGGCATTGGTACGCGGTGCGATACGTCGCCACCGCGCTGCCCGCGTATCTCCTGCTCGCCGCCATCGGCATCACCGCCATCCTGCGTCTGATTTTTCGCGGACGGACCGCGATGGCCATTCCGATCGCCGCGCTCGTCGCCGCAGGATTCATCGTCCGCGAGGGATGGACCTCCGCGACGACGGAGCCGTACCGCAAACTGAACTGGCGCGTCATCGCTGCCACGATCCACGAACACGCCCACGCGCGCGATGCCGTCGTCACGACGAACGACTGGTCGTATGTCTGCCTCGATTTCTATTTGCGGCAGTTGCCGCCGAAAGTCCGCCTGATCAGCGCCGGCGAGTCGGCGTCGCGCGCGGCCAGCGTCGTTGCGCACAACGAGCCGGTGTGGATCGTCAGCGCCGGATTTCACCGCGCCGGCGACGTCGGCGACTGGAGCTGCCAGTATCCGGTCGTTCTGGCCAGTCCGCTCGAAGGATTCCGGCTCCACTACGCGCCCGGACTGCAGCACCTGCTGCTTCATCGTCTGACCCCCGCTGACACCCACGCTCTCATCGCGCGCTACCCCACGCACGTCATGCCGCTCGGCAGCGACAACAGCGTCTTCCTCGCGGG
>JAFAOU010000064.1 GCA_019247495.1 Acidobacteriota bacterium | reverse complement strand
TCTACCTGCTCTGGTCACTCTGGTTTGGCCGCAAGGCCGGTCCGAATCCGTGGGGCGCCGTCGGACTGGAATGGGCAACGTCATCGCCGCCGCCGATGGAAAACTTCCACGAGACTCCCGTCGTGACGTGGGACGCCTACGACTATCCGGCCATGATGAAGGCGATGGGGGAGACGCAGAATGTCTGACATCGCCATCACCGATGCCGCGCCCGAACCGCACGTGCACCATCCGTTTCTCCAGCACCATTTCGAAGACCTCGGCCAGCAGCACGAAGCGTCGACGCTCGGAATGTGGATGTTCCTCTCCACGGAAATCCTCTTCTTCGGCGGCGTCCTCTGCGCGTATTGGGTCTATCGCATCATGTATCCCGAAGCGTGGGCGATGGCGGCGGAGCAGCAGAACAAACTCTACGGCGGCATCAACACGATCGTCCTCATCATCAGCTCGCTGACGATGGCGCTGGCCGTCCGCAACGCACAACTCGGAAAGCGCAAAGCGACTGTGGGGATGCTCTTCGCCACGCTGATCTTCGGCTCGACGTTCCTCGCGATCAAGAGCATCGAGTACTGGCAGCACTTCCACGAGGGACTCTTCCCCGGCACGAACTTCACCTGGAACGAAGTGCCCGCGCTCGCGCCGAAAGTGCAGCTCTTCATGACGTTTTACTGGAGCATGACCGGCCTGCACGCGTTGCACATGGTGATCGGCGCCGGTCTGCTGCTCTGGATGATGATGCGCGCCTGGCGCGGCGACTTTGGCCCCGAGTACTACGGCCCCGTCGAGATCATGGGCCTGTACTGGCACTTCGTCGACATCGTCTGGATTTTCCTCTTCCCGTTCCTCTACCTCATTCACGGTGTCCACCATGGCTGACGAACACGATCACGCGCCCGCCCACGCGCCGCACATCCACGTGACGCCGATGTGGATTTACATCGCCGTCTTCCTGGCGCTCGCCGTCGGCACCCTTCTGACTTGGTGGGTTTCGACGATCGACCTCGGCTGGATGAACACGCCGATCGCGTTGCTCATCGCTACGATCAAAGCCGTCCTGGTGATCCTCTTCTTCATGCACGTGATCCACTCCACGCGCCTGACGTGGGTGGTCGTGATTGCGTCGTTTCTCTGGCTCGGCGTCCTCTTCATCCTGACCTTCGCCGATTACCTGACGAGAATCTGGCAGATCTACTAACGTGCTCTGGATCGTCGGCCCCATCCTCATCCTCGCCACATTGGTGATCATCTACCTCTGCTACACCTGGATGCAGTCCACCCGCGCCTCCCAACGCCGCACCGAAGCGCAAAACCAGAGGGTGATCGAGCTGCTGTCCGAAATCGCCACAGAGTTGCGCGAGCGGCGGTAAGGCGCTCTTTCGCCCGCTTAAAGCGGGCTCTTTGTTGAACGCACGCGGCGCCCCACCGGCTGAAGCCGGTGGCTACGGCTCTTACGCCGGCTTCGCCGACGATGAAATCGTTTTGCGGCCCATCGTCGATCGGTCTGAGTCGCGCCGACTTCACGTCGATGTTCGCATCGTCGTCGCACTTCGCATCTTCGCGAAGCTTGAACTAAGAACCCGATCTATCTCGATGGCGCCGTCGCCCGGCGGCGTAGCCGCCGTAAGGACCGTAGCCCCCATCTTCAGATGGGGGTAACACGGCCGCCACACCTCGTGAGCCCGCTTAAGCGGGCGAAAGATCACGTCCACAGGTATTTCTCATTGATCGCAAGACCATGCCGCCGCAGAAGCTCGAGCCACTCATCCTGAAACGAATGTTTCTTGTGATGTTCCTTCTGGCCTTCTATGTAACGAGCGACTGCTGCGACATTCGACTTGCTGACGCTGAATGCCGCGTAACCACGTTGCCACGCGAACTGCGCGTGCTCAGGAAACGATTGATGGATCCAGTACGTCGAGCTTCCCTTGATTTTCCCGATGGCTTCAGCGACCGCGATCGTGGGAGGTAAGTCGGCGAGCATGTGGACGTGATCCTCGACTCCGTTGACGACGTAGAGTTTTCCGTCAAGTTGTCGAACGATCCCGCCGAGGTATGGGAAGAGGCGCGTTTCGAGCGCGGCGTCGATGAATGGTCTGCGGTTTTTCGTCGCAAAGACGATGTGCGTGAGGAGGTTGCTGTAACTGTGCGGCATGGCGATTCGCCATGCGGAAGTCCCGGCGCGGATGCTACCTCGGAAACCTTCTTTCGCCCGTTAAAAACGGGCTCACGAGCTCGCGCACCGGCTGACCCCCAGCTGAAGCTGGGGGCTAGGGTTCTTACGGCGGCTACGCCGCCGAGTCACAAACCGTTCTGAGAATCGCCGTGAACGCCGATGGCTGCTCCCAAGGGACGCGGTGGCCGGCATTGTTGACGATGATCGCGCGTCCGTCGCGGGCTAGTGTTGCGGCGCGATCCGCTTCCGCCACGTACTTCGTATCGCGCGCGCCGGCGATCCAGAGAGTCGGGAGCGTCAGCTCGTGCAGGCGCGCGGCCACCGGCGGCAATGCGCCGGATGACCATTCTCGCAATCCGCGCGGATCGTAATCATCGCGTGTGCGTGTGAGCGCGGGGCCGGCCAGGACGGGCTGCGCGTTCCAATCCGCGATGACCACGTCGAAATCCTCGGATTCAAAGCGGTGCGCCCATGCTTCATCGGAGGCGCGGCGGGCGGCGCGAAGTTCTTCGTCGTCGATGCCGAGGCCGGTGGAGACGAGGATCGCGCGTTTGTAGTTCGCGCCGGCGAGTAGGGCTTGCAGAGCGAGGCGGCCGCCTAGTGAGTAGCCGAGGAGGACGTCGCCACGATTGGGGATCGCGTCGAGCGGCGGCGTTTCGATGGCGAAGCCGGCGTCGCGGAGGAAGTCCCAGTCGTGGGGATTGCCGAGGAAGCCGTGCAGGCAGGTGATCACCACAGCGCGTCGTACCTCGCCCATGCGCGGCGGCTCGCTTCCGCATCGGGGCGCAGCTCGGTGACGCGGTCTTCGATGCGCCACATCGCAGCCCAGTGATCGAAACGGATGGCGTGGGCGTTCTCGATGATCCGCGCGCGCATCGATGCATCGAGCTTGCGGAGCGAGGGGACGCGGCTGAAGATGCGGCCACCACCGTTGTTGATGATGACGATGCGCCAGTCCATGCCGGCATCGAGTTGCTGCACGATCCATGGCGCGTTGCTGTCGTAGATGGCGGTCAGGTCGCCGACGACGCAGACGTTCGCGCGCGACTCGTCGCACTGGCCGAAGAACGTCGAGATCTGGCCGTCGATACCATTCGCGCCGCGGTTCGCGGCGATCTCGAAACCGCGCGGGTCGCGCGTTGCGGCGAGATCCCATTCGCGGATGGGAAGCGAGTTGCCGAGGTAGACGCGGGCGTTTTGCGGGATCGTTTTCGACAACGAGCGAAACATGCCCAGCTCCGACTCCTGCTCGCCGTCGAGAATCTGCGCGATGGAAGCGGCGCGTTCGCGATCATCAGCGAAGAACGCTTCGTCGCGATCGCGCGGTGTTACCTCCAAGGGGAGGGCTGCGAGAGGATGCACTTCCCCGCGGCTGCAGCCGGTGAACGGGAGCGCGCTGAAACTGATCAGCGGGAGATGTGCGCGCGATTCGTCGAGATCGCGCCAGAAGCGCAGCGTTGGGACGTTGCCGATGCGGATGACGCTGTCGAAGTCGCCGCGTCCGATCATTCGTTCGCCGGCAGTGATGACGAGGTGCGCAAGCGCAGGATCTTCGCGCAAGCCGGACAACGGCTCGGCGTAGATCGGCGCGTTGAGTTTTATTGCGAATTCACGAACACGCGGCCGATCAGTTGAATCGAGACCGCCGAGGATGATGAGCGGACGCTTCCCCCTGAGAGCAACCGGAGCGCTGGCGTCCTCGCCGGCTGGCTCGGCGCGCGTCCTCGCCGCCGTGGTGCTTGGCAAAATATTTCGTGCTTGCCGGGTCGGTGGCGGGACGCCGCCGGGCCAGCCGGCGAGGACGCCAGCGCTCCAGTTGACGACCTCCTCATCGATCAACGGCTCATCGAATTCAACGTTGATGTGAGTCACGGCCCCGCGTGCGTAAACGCCGAAAATCTCTTCCTGCTCGATCGATTGCGGAGCGCCAGTGCCGCGATATCGCGCGGGACGGTCAGCGGTGATTAGGATCAGCGGCGTGCCGGAGTAATGCGCTTCGATCGCGGCGGGGAGAAGCTCGGCGACGGCGGTGCCCGACGTCGTCACGACCGCGGCAGGGCGTCCGGTCAACTTCGCGCGGCCGAGGGCGAAGAAGGCGGCGGCGCGCTCGTCGACGAAGGAGTAGATGCGAAGGTCTGACCCCGCAAGGACGGCCAGCAGCGGCGCGTTGCGCGAACCGGCGCAGACGCAAAAATCAGTGGCGCCGAGGCCGCAAGCCTGCTCGATGACGCGCCGCGCTTCGGCGATGTTGGTCATGCGAATGCTTCGACGTGCGCGGCCAAGCCGAAGAGCGCCTTGACCTGCTCGCGCTTCTCGCGGAGCTCTTCAAATTCGCGCTCGACCTGGCTTTCGAGCAGCATCCCCGCGCCGGAGCCGACGCGGACCTGATCGCCGTTCCACTGCACGTTGCGGATGGCGACAAGCGCGAGCGCGGAACGGTCTTCGCGCTCGAGTCCGAACGGCGCGCCGAACGTGCGCCTCTTCACGCCGCGATCGGCTTCGCGCAGCCAGCGCTCACCGGCCTCGCTGCGCGGGGAAACGCCGAGGGCGGCGGTGGGGTGGAGGCGGCGCACCATGTCGGAGAAGGACATCCGCTCCGAACCGCCGGTTTCGTTGAAAAAAATCGGCGTGATGAGATGTGCGATTTTCGGGAGGCGCAACGTGCCGAGCGGACCGATCTCGACGTTCCCGAATGGCGCCAGACGGCGGACGATGTCGTCGACGACGAAGCGATGCTCGCGCAGCTCTTTCGGATCGCGCAGCAGTTCGTCAGCGCGAAGCACGGGACGCGTTCCGGCCAGCGCCATCGTCCGGTAGCCGCGCGACTCGGCCTGGAAGAGAAACTCCGGCGTGGCGCCGACCAGGCCGTGGTTTTGGTACGCGTATCCGTACGCGCGCATGCCGGGCGGGAGCTGCGCGAGGTGTGTGAAAAACCAGCGCCACCAGTCGCCGCGTTCGGCGAAGCGTCCCGACTCGAAAATCACCGGCACGATCTTCTTGAAGTCGCCGCGCTCAATCGCCGCGTGCGCGGAGTCGAAGAGCTTCGTGAAATCGCCGTACGACGCGGCCTCCCACGTCACTTGTGGCGCGCCGAGGTCATCGAATCGCGAGGCGAGCTCGTCGAACGTCGTCTCTTCCCATGTGGCCGGATGCCGCCACGGATGCGGATCGTCGAGAAAAAAGTCGGCGATGAAAAACGCCGGACGTTCCGGCCGGCGGAAGGGCAACTGCTCGAACGGCCCCCATCCGACGAAGACCTTGCCCGGCGCGGTCTGGATGAAGGCGAAGTCGCGGGTCACGGAGGCCGATTTCACCACAAAGACACAAAGGACACGAAGAAAACCTCTTTGTGTCCTTTGTGTCTTTGTGGTGAAACGCCTTTCGCCCCTCGTTGCTACTATGCGCCGCGTGCGCAACGAATACTCCGGGCCCGATCCGACGCGCATCAAGTCGATGTTCGGATCGATCGCCGGGCGCTACGATCGCGCGAATACGATCATGTCCGCCGGCGTGCACCATCTCTGGCGTCGCGCGGCAGTGCGCTGGTCAGGCGCGAAGGCGAACGACAACGTCCTCGATTGCGCGACCGGCACCGGCGATCTGGCCATCGCGTTCAAGAAAAAAGTAGGCGACGGCCGCGTGGTCGGCACCGACTTCACGCCGGAGATGATCGAGCTGGCGAGGCAGAAGTCGAACGAGATTACGTTCGAAGTCGCCGACGTGACCGCGCTGCCGTTCGACGACGACTCGTTCGACATCGCCAGCATCTCCTTCGGGATCCGCAACGTCGGCGATCCTTCGAAAGGAATCGCGGAGATGGCGCGCGTGGTCCGTCCCGGCGGACGCGTGATCGTGCTGGAGTTCGGGCAGCCATCGAGCCGCGTCGCCGCCTCGCTCTACGAAACCTACCGCCGCCACTTTCTCCCGCGCCTCGGCGGCGCTGTCACCGGCAAGCGCGGTGCATACGAGTACCTCGAATCATCCGCGGCGCGATTCCCATGCGGCGACGACTTCGTGGCGTTGATGCGCGGCGCGACGCCGTTCGCGTCGATCGATTACCGGCCGCTGACGTTCGGCATCGCCTATCTCTACCGCGGCGTCGTCTGACGTAGCGCCGACGGCCCGCCGACCGGCGCTACGATTGCGACTCGGTCGACGGCGGCCGACCGACGTACTTTGCGCGCGGACGGATCATGTCGTCCTTCGCGTACTGCTCGATAGCGTGGCCGATCCAGCCGATGCTGCGGCCGAGGGCGAAGAGCGTGAGCGGCGCGCCGCGATCGAGTTTCAGCGCGCGGGCGAGAGCGACGAGTGCGAAGTCGATGGTCGGCTTGTCGCCGGTCAGCTCTTCCCCCGCCTTTGCCACATTTCGCGCGAACACGACCTCGGGCGATTTTCCGAAACGCTTCGCGAGCATCGTCATCAGCAGTTTCGCGCGCGGGTCGCCGTTCGTGTAGAGGCGATGTCCGAAACCGTGGATCGGCTCGTGACGGCGCAGACGATCGGCCAGCGCTTTGCGGACGTCGCGTGCGCGGCGGAGGTCGTCGAACATCGACTCCACCTTCTCGCTCATCCCGCCGTGTTTGGCACCTTCGATGGCGGTCAATCCAGCCACCACGACCGCGTACGGGCTGGAGCCAGCCGAGGCCACGCAGCGGGCGGTGAATGAAGAGACGTTCAGCTCGTGATCGGCACAGAGGATCAGCGCGGCGCGCAGCAGCTCGACGGCATGCGGGGTCTTCGGAACCCAACGGTTGTGCAGCGTGTCTTCAATCGAATCTTCCAGTTCCGCCGACTCGACTGCCACGCTGGTCAACAGGTTGACGATTCGCCAGCCGCACTGGGCCACGGCGCGCGGCCGGAGATCGTACGCGAGCGGATCGCGAGCACCGACCAGCGGCAGCATCGATTGCGCACGGCTGACGAACGGCAGATCCTCGACGCTCTTGCCGCCGGCGACGACGTGCAGCGGCGTGGTGGCGAAGACGTCGACGTCAAAGCTGCCCGTCCAGATCAGCGCGGCGACTTCCTCGACGCTCCGCGTGCGGGCCAGCTCACAGGCGTCGTGGCCGCGGTAGTAGAGGCGATCGCCGTCGATGAGCGTGATCGCTGACTCGAGCACCGGCACACCCCAATGGAGTGCCCGTTCCGCGGTTTTTCCCGGATCGCGCCGATGCTCGCTGCGGCTCCGCAGCCGCTCGACATCCTCGGCGGCATAACGGCGCTGATGCGGGTGTCCGGGCGTTGCGGCGGAGCGGACCAGGCCGCGGCTGACGTACGCGTACAGCGTGGTCCTGCTGATACCGAGGCGTTTGGAAGCGTCGTCCGAGGAGAGCCAGGTGACCATTGCGGCGAGCATTATTGATTATCGAATCAATATTGACAACATTGATGTGCCGCTCTACGTTGCGGCCATGAACGACACCACGATTCACAACGGACTGGAAGGCATCATCGCGGCGGAGACGTCGCTGAGCATGGTCGACGGAACGGCGGGGGAGTTGATCATCGCCGGATTTCCTGTCGCGGAGTTGGCCATGAACGCGACGTTCGAGGAGACGGCGTTTCTGCTCTGGTACGGCGAGCTGCCGGATGCGCAGGAGCTTTCTGCCTTTCGCACCGATCTTGCGCGGCGCCGCGAACTGCCGGCAGTGGCGTATGAACTGCTGCACTCCGCTGCTAGCGAGGGCACCGACAGCATGGATGCGCTTCGGATGGCTGCGGGAACGGTCAGCTTGCGCGGCGCGACGACGGATGACCACGCCGCCCGCAATCTCCTCGCAGCATTTCCGACGATCGTCGCGGCGTACTGGCGGCTGTCGAACGCGCGCGATCCGATCGCGCCGCGCAACGATCTCGGCCACGCCGCGAACTTTCTCTACATGCTTTCCGGCGAAACACCTTCGGACGAACGTGTGCGCGGGCTGGAAACGTATCTCAACACCGTCGTCGATCACGGACTGAACGCATCCACATTTACCGCGCGCGTGATTGCGTCGACAAACTCCGATCTCGTCTCCGCTATCACCGGCGCGATCGGCGCGCTGAAGGGGCCGCTGCACGGCGGCGCACCGGGGCCGGCGCTGGACATGGTCTTCGAAATCGGCGACGCCGCGCGTGCGGAGGAGGTGCTGAGGAAGAAGATCGAATCGGGGGAGAAGCTGATGGGATTCGGCCATCGCGTCTACAAAGTGCGCGATCCGCGCGCGGACGTTCTCGCAGTCGCAGCGGAGCGGATGTTCACGCGCGGCGGCGACATGGCGCTGTACGAGCTGGCGCGCTCCGTCGAGCAGACCGCGTTGCGGCTGCTTGAGGAGTACAAGCCGGGACGTCACCTCCAGACCAATGTCGAGTTCTACACGGCGCTGCTGCTGCACGGACTCGATCTCGAAGTGCCGCTGTTCACGCCGACGTTCGCCATCAGCCGGGTGGCGGGATGGATCGCGCACTGTTTCGAGCAGAGGCGGGCGAATCGGATCATCCGGCCGGCGTCTGTTTACGTCGGGGTTCGGGATCGGAGCTGGTGACGTAGAGTCGGTTGAACCACAGAGACACAGAGGACGCAGAGAGAATCTCTCTGTGTCTCGGTGGTTCAAAACCTCTCCCGAAAAACAACGTATCAAACGCCACGGAGGCAAACACGTCATGTTCGCGTTGATGGCGCTCTTCGGTGTGGTGATGTTCATGGTTGTCGCCGTGGCACTGTTCGCGGTCGCGGCGAAACTCATCCTGCTGCCGCTGCGGCTCCTGTTCCTGCCGCTCAAACTGCTCGCGTTGCCGTTCATCGCCATCGCATTGATCGTGAAATTCGCGTTTGTGGTCGCGATCGGATCGGTCATCGTGGCACTGCTGATCCCGCTGGCAATCCTGGCTCTCGTCATCGGTGCGCCGATCGCGATTGTGGCCTCGCTCACGTAGCAGCGCACGCGTGGCCGGATTCTTGCGTTGGCCGATGCCGTATGTCACAGCCCCGGGCATTGATTATTGAAGACGACGATCCCATCCGAAACCTCCTTTCCACGATCGTGCGGCACCAGGGCCTCAGCGTCGACACCGCGTGCGACGGCGTGGAGGCGATCGAGAACCTCGATCACGACGGTTACAGCGTCGTGGTCCTCGACCTGATGATGCCGCGCGTCGACGGCTACGCGGTCCTCGCGCACATGCGCGAGCATCAGCCGGAGTTGATCTCTCGAACCATCCTGGCTACGGCCGTCCCGCAGCATGACCTCGACCGCAATCTGAAGGATCCGGTCTACATGATCCACAGCAAGCCGTTCGACATGCAGCAGCTGATCGCTGACGTCCGCCACTGCGCGCAACTCGGCGCGGCCTGAGCCGGCACGGCCGGCTCCTTTTTCAATTCTGTCGATGCGTGCGCCTTTGGGCGGACGCATAATGCGCGGTCCATGCCGCGTACGCCGCACACCGAGCGCCATTTCACCGCCAGCGATACGGTTCGCGACGTCGTCATCGGCATGTCCGACGGCCTCACCGTTCCCTTCGCGCTGGCCGCCGGCCTGAGCGGCGCCGTCGCTTCCAGCGGAATCGTGGTTACCGCCGGCTTGGCCGAAATTGCCGCCGGCTCGATCGCCATGGGCCTCGGCGGATACCTCGCGGCAAAATCCGACGCCGAACATTACGCCGCGGAGAAACGAAAAGAAGAGCAGGAGATCATCGACATCCCGCGCGAAGAGATGCGCGAGGTGGCCGACATCTTTCGCCATTACGGCATCCCGGACGAGCACATCCGCCCGGTCGTGCAGGCCATGAGCGAGCGTCCGAAGGAGTGGGTCGATTTCATGATGCGCTTCGAGCTCGGCCTGGAAACGCCCGACCCGAAGCGCGCCCGAAACAGCGCCACGGTGATCGCGCTCTCGTACCTCATCGGCGGCCTGATCCCGCTCGGCCCGTACATGCTGCTGCACGTCGCGCACGACGCGCTGCTGGTCTCGATCGCCGTGACGCTGATCGCGCTGGCCGTCTTCGGCTACGTGAAAGGCCGCTACACCGGCGCCGGCCGATGGAAGAGCGCCCTGCAGACGACGATCGTCGGCGGCCTCGCGGCCGCGGCGGCGTACGTGATCGCGAAAGCGATTACGTAGAGAGAGACGTTTCACGCGGAGCTCGCGGAGAGGCGGAGGAGGAGCCGATTTCCTCCGCCACACTTAGAGAAGCAGTAAGGGCGGAGGAAATCGGCTCCTTCTCCGCTCTCCGCGTACTCCGCGTGAAACCGTTCCCCTTTAGCCCCGCGCCGCGTACTGCTTCTCGTAGTACGCCTTGAACTCCGCGCTGCGCTCCTTGATGGCGCGCCACCACGGCTCGTTCTCGACGTACCACTGCACCGTGCTGCGCAGCGCGGTGTCGAAATCGGTCGCGCAGCGGAAGCCCATCGACTCCACCTTCGACATATCGATCGAATAGCGGCGGTCGTGTCCCTGGCGGTCGGCTACGCGCTTGATGAGGGTGTCGGGCTTCTTCGTCAGCTCCAGGATCTTCTGCGTGATCTCGCGGTTCTCGCGCTCGTTGCCGCCGCCGATGTTGTAGGTCTCGCCGTTCACGCCGTGCTCGATGAGGAAATCGACGGCGGCGCAATGGTCCTCGACGTAGAGCCAGTCGCGGACGTTGCGTCCGTCGCCGTACAGCGGCAGCGGCAGATCGTCGATGGCGTTCGTGACGAAGAGCGGGATGAGCTTCTCCGGATACTGCCACGGCCCGAAATTGTTCGAGGCCCGCGTGATGATGACCGGCAGGTTGTACGTCTGCGAATACGCGTAGGCCATCCGGTCGCCGCCCGCCTTGGAGGCGGAGTAGGGGTTGCGCGGATTCAGCGGATCGGATTCGGTAAACGAACCGTCGTCGATCGAACCGTAGACCTCGTCCGTCGAGATCTGCACGAAGCGCGTGAGGTTCGTCTTGCGCGCCTCTTCGAGCAGCACCAGCACGCCGTGGACGTCGGTCTCGATGAAGGTGCCCGCCTCCATCAGCGAGCGGTCGACGTGCGTTTCCGCGGCGAAGTTGACGACGACGTCCACGCCGCTGCCATCGACGCCTTTGTACGCCTCGGCGACGTCCTCAGGCTTGGCGATGTCGCCGTGCAGGAAGCGGTAGTTCGGCTTCCCCTCGTACTCGGCCAGATTCTCGCGGATGCCGGCGTACGTCAGCTTGTCGAGGTTCACGACCTGGGCGGCGTCGCCGTATTTGTTGAAGAGGTAACGAACGAAGTTGGATCCGATAAAACCGGCACCGCCGGTGACGAGATAACGCATGCGCGGCGGGTTTTAGCACAGGGCCAACGTCAAAAGCGAAATGTTGAATGGTGAATGTTCAGTGTTGAATGTTAAATGGGCTCCGCGTCCCTCTCATTCAACATTCAACATTCAACATTGAACATTCAACATTGGTTTTCATGAACTCCCTATTTCGAACCGAGCTCCGCCAACTGCTCCGCCTCGCCGCGCCGCTCGCCGCGGCGCAGGCGGGGACGCAGATCATGAGCCTCGTCGACCTCGCGGTCGTCGGGCGCCTCGGTGCGCGCGAACTTGGAGCGGCCGGACTCGGCAACGCGATCTTCTTCACCATCTCCATCCTAGGCATCGGCCTCAACCTCGGCGTCGATCCGATGATCTCGCAGGCATTCGGTGCGGGCGATGCCGTGCGCGCGCGGCACGTCATGTGGCAGGGCATCTGGCTCGCGCTCGGCGTCACTGCCGTGCTGACGATTCCGCTGCTCTTCGCGCCGATGCTGCTGCCGCTATTCGATGTGGCGGAATCGCTGCGCCCGATGGCCACTCAGTTTCTGCTCGTGCGCACGGCCGGGCTCGCACCGTTGTTGTTGTTCCTCGTCGTCCGCGCCTACCTGCAGTCGCAGCACATCACGCGGCCGATGATTGTGGCCATGCTGGTTGGCAACGTCGTCAACCTCATTCTCGATCTGGTGCTCGTCTTCGGGTGGGGGCCGTTCCCGCGAATGGGAGTGGCCGGCGCCGCGCTGTCGACCGATCTCGGCTCAGTCCTCCAGCTCGTCATCATCGTCTGGACGGTGAAGTCGATTCACCTCCCTCCGCACGACGCCGGCGTCCTGCATCATCCGAGGTGGCGGGAGATTCGCCAAGCCATCCGCATCGGCCTGCCGATCGGAATTCAGATGGCAGCGGAGATCGGCGTCTTCGTGCTGGTCGGGCTTCTGGCCGGCCACCTCGGCGCGATCGAGCTCGCCGCACACCAGCTCGTTCTCGGCTTTGCCTCCTTCACCTTCACGATCGCCGTCGGCGTGGCCTCGGCAGGCGCGGTCCGCGTCGGACTCGCGGTCGGCGCAAGAGATCAGCCGCGCACGCGGACCGCCGGATTCGCGGCCATCGTCGGCGGCATCGCCATCATGCTCGTCGGCGCGGCCACCTTCGCCCTCTTTCCGCGCGGCGTGGCGCGCCTGCTGACCGATCAGGAACCGGTCATCGCCGCCGCCGTCCCGGTCCTCCTCATCGCCGCCGTCTTCCAGCTCTCCGACGGATTGCAGGCGATCGGCGCCGGAATCCTTCGCGGCGCAGGCGATGCGACGTTCCCGCTCGCCTCCAACCTCGTCGGCCACTGGCTGGTGGGCCTCCCCATCGCCCTCTACCTCGGCTTCCACCGAAACATGGGCATCATCGGATTGTGGTGGGGCCTTTGCGCCGGATTGACGGCGGTGGCCATTCTGCTGCTCTTCCGTTTCAACCGATTGTCGAAGACGGAGATCGTGCCGATTCAGCGGAGGGCATAACGTCGCCTCGATCGTTATTATGAGGACCCCATGTTCTCCGGATCCCTGGCCGCCGCCCTATCGCTCGCCGTCCTTCTCGCCGCCCCAACGTTCGCAGCAGGTCACGACGTCATCGTCCAGACCGCTCCTGTGCTGGCGTCGAATGGCGTAGATTTCATCACCGGCTGGACTGAGGAAATCGCGCAAAACCGCTCGTTCGCAGTTCGCCGCGTTAGCGTGTCGGGGCTGCCGCTCGACGAACAGCAGACGGATCTCGGTCCCGTCGATTCTCCCAACGCAACAGACGACATCAACGTCGCCGGCCCGCGTCACGGCATCGCATGTGCGCCGGGGACCTGCCTCGCGGTCTGGCAGGACAGCGAGACGATCCGTGGCAAGTGGGTGACGGGAGCGGCCGCGGCGTCATCGTCCTTCGTCATCGGCCAAGGACTCATCTCGGATCGTCCGGTCGTTTGGAACGGCCACGAATTCTTCCTCTCGTGGGCGGCGGGCCAGTTGTATTCGGCGACGATTTCTACCGTAGGCACCGTGAGCGCACCCACGCGTCTGACGAACTACTTCCTCGACCTGAGCAGTCCTCCCGAAGTCGGTTGGGACGGGAAGCACTACCTTTTGATGCTTCCGACGGATGCGAGCCGCTGTGATTGTCAGGACCCGAAAAGCTTGATCAGGTTCAACACGCTTGCCGCCGATGGGACGATCCTCGGCGAGAACTTCTTCTTCGCGGATTTTCTCGATGCCCACCTCGCAAGCAGCGGTCACGATTTTCTGGTGACTTACGATCACTACGCATATCCGGCTGCCGGCGTTCAACTGGCTGCACGGCGCATCGTCGCCACCGATACCGACCCTCAGATCGGCGATCCGATTCTGCTCTTCCAATGGTTCGCGCCGATGTCGAGCAGCGCGACGTGGAACGGAACGGATTACGTTGCAGCGTGGCGATACGGCGCCGGATCGAGTTGGTGGCTCAGCGAAGCGCGCGTTACGACGCCGGCCTTCCCATCGCGCCGATTGACCTCGAGCGGCATCCCCGACCGGCAGGTTGCACCTGCAATCGCCAGCAATGCGGCAGGGGAGAGCATCATCGTCACCTCTGAATCGCCAACCCTCGGCGAGCCTGCGCGGCTTCGAACGTACGCAGAAGCAGAGATCGATGCACTCCCGCCGCCGTTCCCGGCCACACCGTCCGCGGTTAACGTGAGCGGATCGCCTTCGAAGGCGACCGTGACCTGGCAGAGCGACGGCCGCGACGTGGCCGGCTTCCTCGTCGAGCGCGTCTACGGTGACTACGGCGAGATCATCGCCGTCGTCTCCGCGGGCGCACGATCGATCGCGATCAGTGGCACGCTCAACCTTCGCGTACGCGCCTTCAACGCCAGCGGCGAGTCGGAGTCCGCGACCGCCGTCGTCAATCCCCCTCGGCGCCGGGCAGCGGGCCGGTGATCCCGGCGGCGTAGCTGCCGTGAGAACCGTAGCCCACGGCTTTCAAGCCGTGGGAATCGGGCGGCGGCAACCTCGTGAGCCCGCTTCAGCGGGCGAAAGAAGCTTTTCTCTCGCGCGCCAAGGCGCGCTCACAAATCGACGCACGTTCCCTCTTCCCACAGTTGAAACTGTGGGCTACGGTTCTCACGACGGCTTCGCCGCCGTCGATCCGCCGCCGGTGCTACCATCTCCCGGTTGCCTAGGGGTGGCCGTCAAACGGCCTGAGATCACACCCTTGAACCTGACCCGGTTAGGACCGGCGTAGGAAAAGGCAGAAGGATTTCAATGAAGGTCGTTCAGGTCCTCGCGTTTCTTCTCGTTTTTCCTGTTGTCGTTTCCGCTGCTACGTTGCGCGGCGTCGTGCGCACGGTGGATGGGCATCCAGTCGCGAACGCTGCCGTCGAAGTGAATGGTCAGCGCGCGGCTACCGATGCCGAGGGGCGGTTTGCGATCGAGATCGCGGCGGGCACGTACAGCGTCGTCGTCACACGCGGCGGATTTCAGCCTGCTGCGATGAGCGCGGCGACTGACAGCGACGTCGTCATCACGTTGCGGCCGGGGCTTGCGGAGAGCATCGTCGTCAGTGGAATTCGCGCCGAGGAGAAGACGCCGGTGACGAAGAGCGACCTTGATCGCTCCACCATTGAGCGCGACTACTACGGGCAGGACATTCCGCTGCTGCTGCGCGATACGCCGTCGATCGATACGTATACCGAGGCGGGCGTGGGCGGGTCGGGGTACTCGTACATCACGTTGCGGGGGATCAGTCCGACACGGCTGAATTTCACATTGGACGGCGTCCCGCTGGCCGATTCCGAGGATATGACGACGTACTTTGCGGACTTTCCCGACCTCGCGCGGTCGCTGCAATCGATTCAGGTGCAGCGCGGGGTGGGGACGTCGACGGTGGGGTCGCCGTCGTTCGGAGGCTCGATCAATCTCGAGTCGATTGTGCCGTCTTCGGAGCAATCAATCAGTGCTGAGATCGGAGTCGGATCGTTCGGAACGAAGACCGCCACGGTCGGATATCAGTCGGGCGCATTGCCGGGCGGCTATGCGTTTTACACGCGGCTCTCCGCCGATCAGTCGAATGGATTCCGCGAGTCGTCCGGCTACCGCGCACGAAACCTGTTCGTCAGCGCGTCGAAACAGAACGAAGACTCGCAGTTGCGGTTGACGGGGTTCACGGCGCACGAATGGACACAGCAATCATTTCTGGCCGTCGACAGCGACACGCTGAAGGAGAACCTGCGCGCGAATCCGTTCGGACCGAACGACCGCGACAGCTTCGGCTACGACCTCGGGCAGTTGCAGTACCTGCGGGCGTTGTCGCCGTCGACGAACATGACCGCGTCGGCGTACTACCAGCGCGGCTACGGCTGGTACGACCTGAGCACTACGCTACCCGAACTCGTCTACCGCTATGGGCTGGACGGGCGTTTGATCGGCACGCTGCTCACAATGAGTACGATGCGCGGCGCCTGGACGGCGAACTACGGCCTGCACGTCAATGAGTTCCGCCGCGACCATACCCGCGACAACGTCGGCACGTTCCACGAAACCCTGGACAACTACGCAAACTACGGCACGAAGGGGGAGGCCAACGCCTTTGCGAAATTCAGCTACGACGCCGCGCGCTGGCATCTCTACTCCGACACGCAACTGCGCACGGCTGATTTCCACTACCACGGCGACGTATCGATCGATCCGATCCGCTGGACGTTCTTCAATCCCAAGCTCGGCGCGCGCTACGACGTGACATCAACATCCGGCGTCTACGCCTCGGCCGGACTATCGCGGCGCGAACCGGCGCGCAGCGATCTCTTCGGCGGTGAGGACAACGCGTCGGTGAGCTACGACCTGCGCGCGGTGCGCCCCGAGAGGCTGTTGGATTTTGAGTCCGGCTGGGATTATCGCGGAACATCTTCAAGCATCCACGCGAACGTCTACGCCATGGAGTTCCGCAATGAGATCGCCTCGACCGGCGAGCTTTCGGCGATCGGCGCGCTGCTCCGGCGCAACGTCGACCGCAGCTACCGGCGCGGGATCGAGGTTGAATACTCGTGGCAGGCGGCGTCCCGACTGAAGTTGAGAGGCAATGCAAACGCGAGCCGCAACCGAATCCATACCTGGACGCAGTTCTACGACGTCTACGATGCGAATGGCGTCATCACCGGCAGCGAGCCGATCACGTTTCACGATGTGAATCCGGTGCTCACTCCGTCGCTGATCGTGAACCAGACCATCGAGTTCGCGCCGTCATCGAAGACGACCTTCGGCATGACAGTTCGCCACGTCGGACGTTCGTATCTCGACAACACCAACAACGGCTCGTTCGTCGCGCCGGCGTTTACGACATTCGAAGCGAATGGCGCGTTCGCGATCGGGCGAGGCACGTCGCTTCGCGTCCAGATCAACAACCTGCTCAACAACAAGCGCGTCTTTCCGAGCGGCTACAGCTATCTCTTCCTCACGCCGCAGCGCACCATCGAAGGGATCTCCTACTACTACCCGCAAGCGACGCGCAACGCCTCGGTGATGGTAGATTTCCGGCGTTGATCCTTATCGCAGCCGTCATCACGCCGGCAAACATCTGGTTGGCGATTCGAACCGCCTTTACGCCGCTGGAGCTGGTAGCGGTCGTTTTCACGCTCGCCAACGTCTGGCTGGCCATCAAGGAAAAAATCTGGACGTGGCCGGCCGGCATCGTCAGCGTGCTGCTCTACCTGATCGTTTTCTGGCGCTCGCACCTCTACCTGAATGCATGGCTGCAGGTCGTCTACTTCGTCATGTCGATCCACGGCTGGTACGAGTGGCTGCACGGCGGCAAGAACAAGACCGAGTTGACCATCACGAAGGCGACGCCGCGGATGTGGGCGGTGCTGATGTCGATTGGCGCGGCGATCACGCTGGTCCTGCTCTGGCTCCTGCGCCTCACCGCCCACGACGCCTCGCTGCCGATCGCGGACGCCGTCACCACCGCGTTCAGCCTGGTCGGCCAGTACATGTTGAACATGAAGATCGTCGAGAACTGGCTGATGTGGGCCCTCGTCGACATCATCTACGTGGTGATGTTCATCAACCAGAAGCTCTATCCGACCGCCGTGCTCTACGCCTTCTTCGTCTTTCTTTGCATCACAGGGCTCATCGATTGGCACCGCAGCTCAAACGCGTCTGCCTCATAGGTCCGGAGTGCACCGGCAAGACCACGCTGGCCGAGGAGTTGTCTGTTCACTTCGATGCTCCGTGGGTGCCGGAGTTCGCACGCGAATACGCGCAGCGCGTTAAGCGCCTTCTGACCTTTGACGATGTAGAACCGATCGCGCGCGGAGAGATGGCGCTAATCGATTCCGCGCTGAATCCGGGAGTCGGGAGTCGGGAGTCGGGAGTCGGAGATTCGAGTTCAGGCTCCGACACCCGACACCCGACTCCCGACTCCCACCGTCTCGTAATTCTCGACACGGATCTCATCAGCACCGTTGTCTACAGCCGTCACTACTACGGGCGCTGTCCAGAGTGGATCGAAGCCGAGGCGGGAAAACGGAAAGCCGATCTGTACTTTCTGACCGACATCGATGTGCCATGGACTTCGGATGCTGTGCGCGATACAGCCGCCGCGCGGGCGAAATTACACGGTCAGTTCGCGATTGCCCTGGCGAGCTTCGGCGCGAATTTCGTGACCGTGAACGGCGATTGGGAGCGCCGATGGAAGACGGTCGTCACGCAGCTAGATAGTCTTCTCGGTCGACCACCAGCAACAGCACGCAGCCCTCGTCGCTGACGATCTCGGCGTGCGTCGTACCCGCATCCGCGTGATGAAAATCGCCCTTCAGCAGGTACGAATCCCCGATCCTACAGCTCCCGCTGATCACGAACGAATCCTCGGCACCTGCATGATCGTGCGACGGCACGCGGGCGCCCGGCTCGAACATCATCAGGATCGTGGCCGTATCGCGCTCAATATCAACAGACAACGGTTTCACTGTCACGCCCGGAACGAAATCGAACCAGCGCCCTTCGTTCGCACGGACGGTGCGCGTGTTCTGCGGCGTCTCCGAGGCCGCGCCGAGGATGCGCGCGCGCAGCCACGCCGGCGGATCAACGGGCTCGATCGCCTCGGCCACAATGCCGTTCAGAAAACTCAGCTCGTCGCGTGTGAGGGTGTCAGTCATTTCGTTCCTGCCGCAAACTTCATGCGCAGCTCGGCCATTCCATCACACAACATCCCGCGGGCTTTCGCCTCACTGATGCCGTACCGCGTTGCAAGATCGCTCACAGTCATGCCGTTATACCAGGCGTCCTCCACCAGGCTTCTGGCGGAGGGCTCTTTCACTACTACGGGCGCCGACGCCGGTCGGGTTTGTCTGGCCAGCGCGCAGTCGCGGGTAGCGCGGATGAGGTACGCGGCGGGATCGCCGACGGCCGAATTCTTCGACAGCGATACGAAGGCCGCTTGCAGCGCGTCCGCGGCAGCATCGCGGTCGTCCGTGATCCGCAGCGCGATCGCGTACAGACGCGACGCATGACGGTCGTAGAGATCGGCAAGTGACTGCATGGATTACGCAGTTTAGCCTTTCTCCGCGCCCCCGCGCCCCCGCGTGAAAGGTTTAAACTCCCGCCCATGTCCAAAATCCGTCTCGCGTACGTCGCGCTCAGCGTCAGCTTCGCCGTGTCCGCAATCGCCCAGGTTCCGACGATCATCAAAGAGATCGACCAGCTCGAGTCGCAGCGCGATCCGAAGTGCTACGCCACCGCCAACCGGCTGGAGGATTTCATCTACGGCACATCCCTCGACTTCGACGCGCGCGCCGAGAAGATCGCGCTGCAGAAGCGTCTGATCCGCGATGTCTGGATCAAGGCCACCGCCGCCGCGAAAGGGAAGACGCAGATCAGCGTCGAGGAGCTCCGACCGGCGTTGCAGGCTGCGGTGCCGTACGTCGCGACGCCGGGCGGCGACTGGATCGTTCTTCCCGATACGCAAAAGATCGACATCACCGCCCGCGACAAACGCCAGTACGGAGCGGTTGCCTACGCATTGCGCGCGATTCTCTCCGTCCAGCAGGATGCCTTCGTCGATGGAACGAATCTTCTGCCGCTCGACGAAAAGGCGGTGGAGTTGTTCAAGGAATCGGTCGATCTCATCACGCTCGCCGCGTTGCAGCATGCGGATCGCGACACGCGCACGAAGAATCAGCACCAGATCAACGGCGCGGAGATGAAGGCCGCGTGGGCCGGTATCGTCGGAACGAGCAAGCCG
>JAFAOU010000073.1 GCA_019247495.1 Acidobacteriota bacterium | reverse complement strand
TACCTTCTTCTTGTGAGTAGCCCTTAGCAACTAATCTTGCTTTATTTCTTACCACCTCTCCTTCTTCATTCATCTTATTCTTAAATACCCATTTAGTGCCTATCATTGATTGTGACTTAGGTCTTGGTACAAGTGTCCACACATTGTTTCTTTCGAAACCATGTAGCTCTTCTTGCATTGCAAGGTACCAAGGTTCATCGTTGACAGCGTCGGTAACATGTTTGGGTTCAACATGGGAGACGAAAGCTGCACAAGCCATAAAGAGATTTCTAGGGGTTTTTGAGCGAGTGCGAATACCTTCCGTAACATTACCAATTACATTGTCGAGTGGATGACTTTTCCGATATTTGAATTGTCTTGGAACAACTGATGAGCTTGGATCAGCAACAGTATTAGCCGGCTGAGGCACCAGCTGATCCTCATGCTCACTTTCCTGATTCTCATCGTTAGGTACTGACTGAGCTTCAGATTGTTCCTCTTCATCAATTCTTGCCTCGACTTCCTTGTTTAGTCTAAATGAGTCATCCTCGTCTTCTTGCTCGTGTGTTGCGATTTTGTTCCTTGCAAGAGGGTTAGTTTCATCGAAAACAACATGCACAGATTCTTCTATAACTAAAGTGTGTTTATTAAATACCCGGTAAGCTTTAGAGTTTAGAGAGTACCCAATGAAGATTCCTTCTGTGCTCTTAGCATCGAACTTACCAAGGTTGTCCTTGCCATTGTTTAGAATGAAACATTTGCTCCCAAAGGCTCGAAGGTGAGATACTCTTGGTTTTCTTCCTCTCAGCAGCTCATACGGCGTCTTGTTCAGAATTGGTCGTATCATAGCTCTGTTGATGATGTAACAAGCCGTTGCCACTGCTTCAGCCCAGAAATATTTTGGTAACTGATTTTCAACAAGCATAGTTCGAGCCATTTCTTCTAGTACGCGATTCTTTCTTTCAACTACACCATTCTGCTGAGGAGTTCTTGGGGCTGAAAAGTTGTGTGTGTAACCGCGTTCATTGCATAAATTTGTGAATTCTTGATTCTGGAACTCCTTCCCATGGTCACTCCGGATTGATATGATGCCTCTATCAGTCAGTTTCTCAATCTGTTTGCTGAAGGTGCTAAAGACTTCTATAGCTTCTGATTTGTGCACTAGGAAGAATACCCAGGTGAATCTAGTGTGGTCATCAACAATCACATAGCAGTAATATTTTCCACCATAGCTGGCTGTTCTCATAGGTCCAAACAGATCCATATGCAATAGTTCCAGAGAGTTAGAAGTAGATACAACTGTTTTGGATTTAAATGAAGCTTTTGTTTGTTTTCCTTTAGCACAGGCATCACAGAAAGGTCTTTGAGAGAATTCAAGTTCTGGTAACCCATCTACCAGATTGTTCTTTATCAGCTTGGCGAGAATTCCGTAGCTAGCGTGTCCAAGCCTTCTATGCCAGAGTTCTGGATCCTCTGAAATGTTTGCTGCAAGACATATATTGGTTCCTTTAAGATCTTCCAGGTGTACAACATAGACATTTCCTTCACGGTTTCCTTGGAAAACCATTTTTCTGTTTGTCGTATTTTCAACAGTGCATTTGGTTGCTTCAAATATCACTCTCATTCCGTTATCACATAACTGGCTTACACTCATAAGATTGTGTTTGAGGCCTTGGACAAAAAGTACTTTCTCCATGGATGCTCGGTTCTGACTTATGGATCCTATGCCCATGATTCTCCCTTTGCTGTTGTCTCCAAATGTGACACTCCCTTTCTGTCGTGGATGCATTGAGCTGAAGTTTCTACTATCACCAGTCATATGTCTTGAGCATCCACTGTCCAAGTACCACTTCTTCGAGCTGAATCGAGTTAGCAAGCATTCCTGCAAGAGCAGGAAGGTTTATGAGTCAGTATCCAGGTTGATTTGCTGGTTTTAAGTTGCTGAGTTCTAGTGGGCTGTTTGCTCTTCGCAACCCATATGAATTTTGTGTTGTCTGGATATTTTCTGTGCAAGCATTCCCTTGATGTGTGTCCCTGGTTTCCACAGTAGTGGCATTG
Organism: Acidobacteriota bacterium; assembly: GCA_019247495.1. Taxonomy (GTDB): domain Bacteria; phylum Acidobacteriota; class Thermoanaerobaculia; order Gp7-AA8; family Gp7-AA8; genus JADGNZ01. The sequence continues at coordinate 727 of JAFAOU010000073.1, read as the reverse complement.
TATGTTTGGAACATGTAGATGAGATAAGCTTCTGAGGACTTGCTGATGATTCTGTTTTCTTCTGATATATTGCTGTGGCCTTCTGTTAGCTTGCTGTGAGTATCTTGACTTGATGAGGATAGTTTGGTTATTCTTTTCATGGTCATTTCGTTTCAACAGCATTCTGTTCACAGGTTCCTTCATGTTTTTTCTGTTGATGCTTCTTTTGACTGGAGTGTATCCGAGACCTTCTTTGTTTATGCTAACTTCTTGTCCGAGTAGTGCTCCTAGTGTGTCAGTTCCTTTGACGAACTTTCCTAGACACACGTTCAGGTCATCAACTTGATCCCTTAGCACTTGGTTTTCTGATTTCAGCTTCAAGATCTCTGTCTTATAGTCTTCTGCTTTACTGTCATGCTCGATTGCTTGTTTGTCTGTCTCAGCAGCTATGATCTCCAGTTTGTTCTTCAGTTCTATGTTTTCGCTTAGTGAATACTTAAGATCTTTTCTAGCCTTCAAGTACTTTGGCTTAAGGATATTAAATGCTTCAAGTAGATCTTCAAAAGCAGAATTCAACTCAGCGTAAGAGGGTGTTTCATTGTTTACCTCTTCGTCGGATTCATCTTCAATTCCCATGAGTGCTGTGTCAGCTGGCTCTTCTTGATCATCCTCATCTTCTGAAGCACTCCAGGCAGCATATGCAGTTCTTCTTTTCTCTTTGACATTCTTTTGTAGAAGTGGGCACTCA
>JAFAOU010000063.1 GCA_019247495.1 Acidobacteriota bacterium | reverse complement strand
AGCAGCATAGGACGTTTGCCGTCGCGGACGAGCGGCTTCTTGTAGACAATCGACAGCGGGATCTTCGTCCCGTCGGACGCTGTCGCGTAAATGCGCTCGGACGCGAACTGTGACGCGTCGTAATTCGGCACGTCCACGCGCTTCTTCAACGTGCTGGTGTGCCTGACCATGTCGTAATCGAAGACGGAGCTAGGCGTCGTCAGCGACTGGTAGCGATAACGGAGCGTCGTCGAATCGAACTCGGGATTGTTGTCGACGAAAACGGAGTAGACCGGCTCCGGAAACGCAATCGGCGTGGAGTGTGTCGCCTTGAAATCGATGACGCGAATCGTTTGCGAGCCGCCCTTCAACTCCGACACGGCCATGTAGTTCTTGAAGAGATCGAAGTCGTCGAGCTTCACATTGGCGCGGGCGGGGATGAGCTCTTTCCAGTTCTTCATCGCCGGATCGATATCGGGTGCTGTGACGAGGCGATAGTTCTTGGCGTGGTCGTTCGTGCGGATGTAGAAGCGGTTGCCGCGATGATCGACGAAGTAGCGGTGATCGGTCTTGCGGGGTACCAATACGCGCAAGGCCTCGGCCGGTTTGTCGGCCGGCAGATAGCGCGCTTCCGAGGTGGTCTTGCTCCCTGACTGGACGACGATGAAGGCTTTGTCGCGCGTGCGGAATGCGCCGATGTCGTACAACTCGTCGTCATCTCGGTAGACCAGGTCATACGACGGCGTGCCGAGAACGTGGCGATAAAAGCTGTCAGACCGTTTGGTAACGTTGTCCTCGGTCACATAGAAGATGGTGTTGTTGTCCTGCGCCCAGATCACCGTGTCGACGCGCTCGATCTTTTCCGGAAGCAACGCGCCCGTACGGAGATCCTTGATGTAGAGCGTGTACTGGCGATAGCCGGTGTTGTCCGTGGAGTAGGCGAGGAGGTTGCCGTCATCGCTGACGCGATACGAGCCGAGGGCCAGGAACTTGAGTCCCTTCGCCAGCTCGTTGAGATCGAGCGTGATCTCTTCCGGCGCGTCGAGGCTGCCCTTCTTCCTCGCATAGATCGGATACTGCTTCCCCTCCTCGGTGCGCGAGTAGTAGTAGTACCCGCCGAGCCGGTAAGGGACGTTGACGTCGGTCTGCTTCACATGCCCGAGCAGCTCGCTGTAGAGCTTGTCCTGCAGCGGCTTGGTGTCGGCAGTCATCGCCGCGGTGTACGCGTTCTCCGCCTCCAGATGCGCGATGACGTCGGGATTCGATTTCTCGCGCAGCCAGAAGTAGTTGTCGACGAGCGTGTCGCCGTGAATCTTCGTGACGTGAGGCTTCTTCTCCGTCGCCGGCGGCTGTGGCTGCGCAGCAGCGATGAGCGGAAAGGCGAGGACGAATGCGACAAGGAACGCGCGACGAATCGTTTGCATCCGCGGAGTCTCGCACAGACGCGATCCCGCCGGCGTAGTCGTCGAAAGCTTTCTCTCGTCCGCCGAGGCGGGCTTACAAATTGACGAATCCATTGCCCCACGCTGAAGGCGTGGGCTAGGGTTCTTACGCCGGCTACGCCGACCATCCGCGCTGGAAAGCGCATGCGCGATGAACAGCGGCCGACGAGAGCACGGTGAGAGTCATGATGACGGCACAAAGTCAGTTCGCGATTTCGGCGACGTGAGGCGGCGTATCCGGGTCCAATTGCTCTTCGACCAGCGTTGTTTGCCACGCCAGTGAAGGCCGCACTGCACCGGCCGATTTTCCGAAAGATCCAATCCGATCGCCGGCGGAATCGAGCACGTCGAAAATCAAGATGTCGTCGAGTCGATAGACGAGCTGCCGTTCATTGCGGCGGATATTCAGCTCGACGCGATGCACTCCGTCATTGAGCAGATCGCCGGGGATTTCAAAGGAACTGCGGTACAGGCCGGCAGGAACCGATTGCTCTGTCCAACGCCCCGACGAGGTGCTGAAAATCGGGTAGCCCTCCTCAGTGCGGATGATGACGGCGATTTCGAGCGGCGTGCCGGCGAGCAGGTTCCAGTATTCGAATTCGATTCGCAGCGGCGTGCGGACGGTGAAGTGGTCTTCGAATTCGGCGACCGCAGGGACGATGGAGGCGCGGCGCACGCGGACGCGGTCGTTGCCTGGCGCGGAGACGGGATCAGCCCACAGTTGCTGGCTCATCGTCGTCAATGTCGTTTTCAGATAATTGCCGATGACGCGCGCCGGTTCGCCGTCCTCGACGACACGCCCCGCCGCCATCCACAGGACGCGGCTGCAGAGGTTCTGCACCGCGGCCATGTTGTGCGACACAAAAATGACGGTGCGCCCGTTCTGCGAAACTTCACTCATTTTGCCGAGGCATTTCTTCTGAAAGGCGGCGTCGCCTACGGCCAGGACTTCGTCGACGATGAGGATCTCCGGCTGCAAATGCGCGGCGACGGCAAAGGCGAGCCGCATGTACATCCCCGTCGAGTAGCGTTTGACCGGGACGTTGAGAAACCGGCCGAGCTCCGCGAAGGCGACGATCTCGTCAAAATTGCGCGCAATCTCCGCGTGTTTCATGCCGAGGATCGCGCCATTGAGATAAATGTTCTCGCGTCCGGAGAGCTCGCCATGAAAGCCCGTTCCGACCTCGAGCAGACTTCCGACGCGGCCATAGAGCCTTGCCCGGCCCTCGGTCGGCTCGGTGATGCGGGAGAGGATTTTCAACAGCGTCGATTTGCCAGCGCCATTGACGCCGACGATGCCGAGGCGTTCCCCGGGAACAACGTCGAGGTTGATTCCGCGCAACGCCCAGAACTCTCGATCGGCACGTGGTTCGCCGCGGCCTCGCAGCCGATCGACCGATTTCATAAACGAGCCGACCAACGATTCGCGCAATGTTGAATATGCGGCGCGTTCGGAGACGAGCTGGTATCGCTTGCCGACGTTTTCGATGTGGATGATCGGACGCATCAGATGAAATCGGCGAAACTTCGCTCAATCTGTTTGAAGAAATGCGCGGCCACCGCAAAACCGGCAACCGTCAGCGCCGCAGCGATCCCGATCGCTCTCCAATGAAACGGCGTCGAGAAAAGCGCCGCACGGCATCCTTCGATCGTTGCGGACATTGGATTCAGATACAGCAGCCAGCGAAAATGCTCCGGCACCACCGTCGACGGCACGACCACTGACGACGCGAAGAGCCACACTTGCACGATGAACGGCAGCGCGAAACGTACGTCGCGGTATTTGACGTTCAGCGCCGACATCCACATGCCCGTGCTGAGCGCACAAAGAGTGGTCAGTGCGAAGAGCACCGGCAACATGAGGATGTGCGAGGTGATGTGGATGCCGTAATACAGCATCATCGCGCCCAGCAGCAGAGCGGAAAAAAGAAGGTCGACGAGGCCCGCCAGCACCGCGGCCGCGGGTAGGATCAGGCGGGGAAAGTAGACCTTCGTCACCAGCTGCACGTTATTTACGAGGCTGTTGCCGCTGTTGCTGACGGCGTTCGAGAAAAAGGTCCAAGGCACGAGGCCGGCCAGCGCGAAGAGGGGATATGGAATCTGCTCGACCGTCCCGGCCAGCCGGCTGAAGACGAGGGTGAAGATGAGCATCATGCACGCCGGCTGAAGCAGCGCCCATGACGCGCCGAGGACGGTCTGTTTGTAGCGGATTTTGATGTCACGCCAGGTCAGGAAGTAGAGCAGCTCGCGGTCACGCCACAATTCTGCGAGGTCAATGCTCAACCACGCGTTCCGCTGCTCGATGACGACGAGCGGGTGGTCCGGCAGATCAGCGGAGAGATCAGGCAACATCTCAACGGGCGGCAACGAGCGCACGCTTTCCTCGGGCATCGAAGTCATGAAGGTTCGGGACGCAATCAGCTGACGATTATGTCATGACAGCGGCGCGCGTTTTGTATTACAGTTTCGTCATGCACGAGCCAAAGAACAAGGACACGACGATCAGCGTGCGCCTCAGCGGAGAGCAGGAGCGGACCGTGCGGCGCTACGCACGCCGCCGGCGGAGCTCCGTCTCTGATGTGATCCGCGATGCCGTCAGGGTCCTCGTCGATCAGCCGGAGAAAGATCGTCCGTACGATCAGATCGCGGATCTCATCGGCTCGGTGACCGGCCTTCCGTCTGATCTTTCGGAGGGAACAGGCGCTCGCTTCGCGGAGATCGTGCAAGAGAAAGCGGGCCGCAAGCGATGATCCTGATGGACGCCGGGCCGATGGTGGCGCTCATCAGCGCCTCAGATCGTCACCATGAGAGTTGCAAGGCCACGCTTGCGACATTGAACGAAAAATTGGTCACCGTCTGGCCTGCAGTGACCGAGGCGATGTACTTGCTTCGCGGGTCGTGGCAAGCGCAACGCGCGTTGTGGGAAATGATCGAGCGCGGCTTCCTCAACCTCGCGCCTCTCGACGAAGGGGACGCGCACCGGATGCGGCGTCTGATGGAGAAGTATCGCGATCTGCCGATGGATCTCGCCGATGCGGCGCTCGTGCGGTTGGCAGAGCGCGGCAATTTCCGCCGCATCTTCACGCTGGACCGCCGCGATTTCTCGCTGTACCGGCCGACAGGTGTGGGGCGGTTCATCATTCTGCCCGCATCGCGATAGCTCACACCCAGCGGAATCGCTTCACCGCGATGGCGAAGCAGACGATCGTCCAACCGACGATGATGGCCAGTCCGATCGTCTCGCCGGCCAGCGATCCACCGTCGTTGAAGACCGCGCGCAGCATTCGCAGGAACGGTGCGAGCGGCAGGATGAAGATCGCTTTCTGCAGCCATTGCGGCGCGCCGTCGATGCGGAAGTAGACGCCGGAGAGCAACATCATCGGGAAAAAGGCCAGGTTCGAGATCGCGCCGTATGTCTCGACGGTCGACGCGGTGCTCGACAGCGCGAATCCCATCGCCAGGAAGGCGGCCGTTCCGAAGATCACCAGTGCGCCGAAGACGAGATACGAGCCCTGGTTCGTGATCTGGAATCCGAATCGCGCCGCCAGCAGGAGCAGGAGGGTCTGCACGAGCACTACGGTCACGCGCTGCAGAATCTGGCCGAGGAGGAAGACCCATTTCGGAAGCGGCGTCACGGCCAGGCGGCGGAACTTTCCCTTCTCTCGATACGACACGGTGACCATGCCGACGGTGAAGAGACCCATGCTGAGCAGATTCAATCCAATCAGGCCTGGGACGAGAAACGCCGCGTAATTGTCGGAACGCGCGTGTCCGGGACTCTCGATCACGTACGGAATCCGCTTCGGCTCGGGCATTCCGTTCAGCCGTGACTGCGCAATCAGGAACGCCTGGCTTGCCGCCTGCGCGACGACCTGTCCCTGCGCGAGCAAATAGCTGTTCAGTTTCAGGCGATATCCGTCGCCGGCGCTTTCGAGCTGCACGGTCGTCTCGCCCTTCTCCCACCGCTGCTTCGCGTCGGAGGGCGTCAGCGTCAGCACTTTCAGTTTCGAATCCTGCAGCGCTTTCACGAACGCGACGTCGCGCGCTGTCTCCCGCGGAGGAGCGACGCGCACCAGCGTCAGTGTTTGCGGTCCGCCGGAACGTAAGATCAGTCCGAATCCGAACAGCATCAGCAGCGGGAAGGCGAAGGTCCAGAACATCGCGCCGCGGTCGCGCGCGTACAACCGCCATTCGCTTCGAAACTGTAGTGCGAGGAGCTTGAACGGATTGGGCAGATTCATCGTCGGTCTCCGTTCAGTCGCGCAGGCTGCGGCCGGTGAGCTGGAGGAAAACATCCTCGAGCGTGGCGCGGCGTACATGCACCTGGTTGTATTCGAGATGTGCGCTCTCGATGGCGGTGAAGAGCCGCGGCAGCATCGTCTTTGGATCAGGAGTCGGGATTTCCCAAACGTCGCCGCGGGCGTCGACGGCGCTGCCGAGCCGCGCCGCGAAGTCCGCGGGATCGGGAGCCGGCCCGTCGAACGTCAGCTCGACGACGCTGGGGATGCCGAGGCCGGCGATGAGTTCGGCCGGGGTTCCGGAGCGGAGGATCTGGCCGTGATCGAGGATCGCCAGACGATCGCACAGCGCTTCGGCTTCATCCATGTAATGGGTGGTCAGAACGACCGTGCGTCCTTCGCCCTTCATCGCGCGGACGACTTCCCACAACGAACGACGTCCCTGCGGATCGAGGCCGGCGGTCGGTTCATCGAGGAAGACGACATCCGGATCATTCACGAGCGCGAGGGCAAGCGCGAGACGCTGCGCCTGACCGCCGGAGAGCGTAACGTGGTACGCGTCCGCTTTGTCCTTGAGCTGCACGAGTTCCAGCAACTCCTCGGTGCCGCGGCGCTTAGGGTAGTAGCTGCCGAAAAGATTGAGCGCCTCGCGCGGAGTGATTTTGTTGTAGAGACTCGTGGCCTGCAGCTGCACGCCGATGCGAGCGCGGATTTCCGTGGCGTTGCGCTCCCACGTCAGTCCCGCAATCGTGATCTCGCCGGCGTCGGGACGGGTCAGGCCCTCGATCATTTCGAGCGTCGTGGTCTTTCCCGCGCCGTTCGGGCCGAGGAGGCCAAAGACTTCGCCGGCGTTGACCGTGAGGTCGACGCCCGCCACGGCCAGCACGTTGGGAAATTGTTTGCGCAGTCCTCGGACCGCGATCAGTTCCGGCATCGCGGCAGAGTATCCGATTCATGCGCGCCGCGGAACCGCTACTATCGTTCGCACAACAAGCGAGGATTTATGAAACGAACGACAGCCGCCGTGGGGATGTTTCTGTGCGCCGTGTTTGTGCTGCCCGCGATCGCCAGCGAGAGTTTTGCGCTCAACATCCCGCTGCGAGGGAACCCGCAGCAGGAGACGGGCGAGGTGCGCATCACGCTGACCCTCAATGCGTCGCCGGCAGGCTCGCAGCTCGTCGTCAACGGAAACGCGACGCTGAACCTCGGCGACCCTCGGGCCCCGCTACGGGTCGCTCGTCCATGCGAATCTCAATGGGGAAGGACGCCTCGGAGGTCCGGTCGACAAGGATCAGACCGGAACCTACGTCTTCACCGCAGGCGAACTTCCGGCGAACAAAATGCCCGACGTGGCGATCACCGTCGACGGCGTTGCGATCGGAGCGCGCAAACGGTAATCACCTTTTCCGATACGCAGCTTTGATCTTGCGCAGGTCGTTCAGCGCTCGCAGGAAGTCGTGCGACTTCACCTTCGAGCCGGTGACGTCATGCCAGCGCATCACCGGGAGCTCGTAGATCGAGGCGGCCGCGGCATCGCGCCCGAGGAGCTGGACGTAGCGCGCGATGATCTCAACGTCGAAGATCCAGCGCGAGATGAACGGACGGGCGAAGACCTCGCGCAGCGCGTCGTTGCGGCGAAAGACTTTGGCGCCACATTGCGTGTCGTAGACGGCGAGGCCGAGACTGGACGAGATGAGCGTGGCCCCGACACGGCCGAAGTAGTGTCGCGCTGGCCGGCGGCTGATCTCGCGTCCGAGGAGCCGGACGCGCGCGCCCATCACGATCTGGATGGCCGGGCGGACTTCCAGGATGTCGAGAAAGCCGGGGAGTTCGGTGAATGGAGTAGCGAGGTCGGCATCCCAGAAGCCGATGTAGTCAACGTCGCGTTCCATCGCCGCGACAAAGCCCCGTCTCACTGCCTCGGCCTTGCCGCCATTGCGCTCGAGATTGAGCACAGCGAAACGCGCGGGATCTTCATCGCGCAACGATTCGAGCAGCCGCAGCGTACCGTCGCGGCTACCGTCGTTAACGAAGAGGAAATCGATATCGTGCCCGTCGACGGCGACGCTACGAAACGCCGCGACATCGAGGCGTTTCTCTTCGTTGTAGCAGGGGATGACAAGGGTCAATCGCGACACGGGCAGGCATTGTAGCGGCAGCGGCGAGAAGCACCTCGGACGTGGACTGGAAGCTCTGGATCGACGCTGATAGTTGACTTCTTGACTTAAGCAGTTATCGAACTTAAATTCGCTCTCAGCGTTTCGCCATAAGTCGCGCACTGCCGTTTACTCATCCAAGCTTCTTGATGGGATAAAAGGAGCAACACGATGTCTCTTCGGACGCTCGCCATCTTGTCAGCCTTCGGCATCGCCTTCTGCCTTTTCGCCCCCTCTGCTCACGCACAGCAGGAGGGCTGCGGAGAGCGTTGCATTCAAAGTCCTGAAGACGGATTTAATGGATGGGTGGAACCAACCACGGGCTATAACCCACCAACGACAGATAGGTGCACGGCCCGTGCGTCCGCCAATCAAGCGTGTCACATTTGTGTCACGCCAGAGGGCAGTACAACGCCGACTTGCGGATGGACCAGAACGAGCGCCAGCTGCACGTGTCCGGCCACTGGCTGCGCCAATGCCGAGGCAACGGGCTCCTGCACGTACAGTGTATGGTGAGTCTGGAGGCGCGGCTGCGTATCGGACGAAACCTCTTGGCAATTTTGCTCGTCGCGTGTTCCACACAGGCGGCGCAAATCAGGACTACGACCGACAGTCCCTCCGTTGCCGTCCGCACGGTGGTCCTTCGCGCGGAGCGGAGCGACGGCGGCGCTGAGCATCTGGAGCAGCCGGTCCCGCTCCCCGGAACGGCAGATCTTCCACTCGGCAAAGGGCTTTGGCAACTTCGTGTTATCGACGAACACCTGTGGGCCGCGCCGCTGTTCCTGCGAAACGAGGACTCCGTAACCGTCAAGGTGTGGCCTACCGTCCCGCTCAGAGGGACCACTAACCCATTGACCGCCCTGCGTGTCGGTTTCAAGCCGCTTGATACCGACGGCGCTGCTGGTGAGGTCGATTGCAGTGTCAAGGAGGATTCGTGGGTGTGCGCGATTCCTGTCGGAAAATACGACCTCCGTTTCGCCTCGACTGGATTTGCTCCCGAGTTTCGTTTCAACGTGAGCCTCCGGAATGACCCGAAGCCGATACCCCTTAAGTTTGTCCCCGGCGCGTCGCTCTCCGGCCGGGTCGAAGCGGTCCGCGGGGTGAAACTTTCAGCCGAGGGGGTGACCGTGACCATGACCGCGGCAGGGGGAGGAGAGGGCGCGGCGTGGAAGGACACGGCGCGCAGCAACGCGAAAGGTTTCTTTCAATTCAAAGGCGTGGCTCCCGGCGACTACTCGATCCGCGGAGAAGGGAAAGGCGGACTGACCACGGAGCCGGAGCACGTCGAGGTGCTCGCCGGGGTCGCGGCGGAGTTGAACGCTTCACTTCTGCTCGATCTGCCGAAGAAACTCACCGTCATCGTGTTCCCGCGCCTCGATCCTTACGGCGATCGCTGGATCGTGCGCATGGTCTCGAACAATCCTCGACACGCACGCGGCGAAGTTATGGGCGAGTCTCCGGTATCAAACGCGGGCGATTGGACGCACACCCGTCTGATCGCTGGAACGTACGAGGTCGACGTCCTGACCTCCAGGGGAGAGCTGTGGAAGGTGCAGGAGGTCACCATCGAGCACGATGACGTGACCGTGGCCGTGGCCTGCCTTTCCGCCACGATCACAGGGTCGGTCAAACTCGGCGAGCACCCCCTCAAAGCCTCGCTCTCCTTCGGCGGCGAGAATTGGCCAAAGATCGAGTCTGACTCCGAGGGGCGGTTCACGGGCGCGATCCCTCCTGGTGAACAGGAAGAACGCTCGCTGCTGGTCGAAGCAGAAACGCCGCGGCTCAGGCGAACCATCCGCGCGCATGTCGAGAAAGACGAGTCGGGAGGCTTGCACTTGGACATCGAGTTGCCGGCGACCACTCTCATGGGTCGTGTGTTGAATCAAGATCGCTCACCTGTCCCGTACGCGCTGCTCACGGTGTCTAATCTCGAGCGGCGAGATTCCGACCAGGCATTTGGAGAGCGAGACGGCAGTTTCCAAGTCGCGGGATACGAGCCGGGAACCTATGGCGTGACAGCCGAGAGCGGTCCGGGCAGCAAGAGCCGGGAGACGAAGGTTGTATTGCGCGATGGCGAATTAACCGAAGTGGATCTGCTCATTGAGAAGGCCGAGACCGTTCGTGGGCGGATTACTGTTGGGGAGGTTCCGGTCATCGCAGCAGACATCTATGCGTTTCTCCGCGATACATCGGCCCCGTTCATCCCTCAGGCCAGGACCGACGAGAGCGGCTTTTTCGAGATCGAGTTGCCGCCGGGAACCACCACCTTCGATGGTCTCGTCATTCACCCCGCCTTCGATGTCATGTTCGGACGCGCAACCATCCAGCACGAAAAGCAACTGAACATTCGCACTCAACAGATCGGCGGCACGGTCATTTTGGAATCGACACCGAAGAACGTTCTCCTGCTCCATGGAGGCGCCGAGGTATACGCCGCCTTTCTTGCGGACAGGTCGGGGGGAAGCATCGCCCCCGGACGCCTTACGGTTCCCCGCCTGGAGCCCGGCCATTACACCGCGTGCACTTGGGATAAGGCGAAATGCGTAAACGGCTACCTCCCTCCGCACGGCACCTTGACTCTCTCACTCCCTTCCGAGACACACTGATTCCCATCGCCCCTTCGCGCGCGGACTACGAATCGCTACGATGCGCGTATGTCTGACTTCGACGTCCGCACGATTCCCGCCACAGTCCACGGCCGCTACCTCGTTCGTGATGGTCCACCCGAGCGGCTGCTGGTTGGCTTTCATGGGTACGGCGAAACCGCCGAGGCGCATGTGGGCGAGCTGCGGCAGATTCCGGGGGTCGATCGATGGACCGTCGTGGCCGTTCAGGCTCTGCATCCTTTCTATATGAATCGGACGGGGATGGTCGTGGCGTCGTGGATGACCAGCCTCGATCGGGACTTGGCCATTGACGACAATCGGGAGTATGTCCGTTCGATCGTCGCGCAGTTTCCGCCGCCGCGTGAGCTCGTCTTCCTCGGCTTCTCGCAGGGCGCGGCGATGGCGTATCGCGCCGCCGCTGGCTCAAATGCTACCGGCCTCATCGCCCTCGGCGGCGACGTCCCGCCGGACGTTGTTGATTCGCGTTCGAAGCTTCCGCCGGTGTTGATCGGGCGAGGGATCCGTGAGGAGTGGTACACCGACGAAAAGCTCCAGAAAGACTTGAGGTTTCTGCGGGAGGTCGCCACGGTCAGCACCTGCGTGTACGACGGCGCGCACGAATGGACGGTCGAATTCCGAGGCGGCAGGCGCATTTCTGGCTCGGCTCTGACTCGTCAACAAGTTGACTAGTCAGCTCATTGACCGTTCCCGCGAGGGATGACAAACCTTCCGTGGGTTGTTCCAGCTACTCCTGATGTCCGACCGATCCGAACGACTCAAAGCGCGGCTCAAAGAGCTGCCCGACCGCCCCGGCGTCTACATGCACAAGAACGCCGAGGGGGAAGTCATCTACGTTGGGAAGGCGCGGAATCTGAAGAGTCGCGTCGGCTCGTATCTGGTCGGACGCGGTGCGCGAGACACCAAGACCATGTCGCTGATCAACGAGATCGACACCATCGATTTCGTGACGACGAACAATGAGCTTGAGGCCATCCTCCTCGAGAACAACCTCATCAAATCCAACCAGCCGCGCTACAACATCCTTCTTCGAGACGACAAGAGCTATCCGTACATCAAGGTCACGATGTCCGAGGATTACCCAAGGGTCGTCTTCACGCGACGGCTGGAACGCAAGAAAGGCGACCTTTTTTACGGCCCGTTCTTCGCTGGTACCGCGCGGCGACTGCTGAAACTCGTGGCCGACCAGTTCAAGCTGCGAAGCTGCGATCTCGACATCGAGATCGGCAAGAACGCACTGCCGCGGCCCTGCCTTTACTACGACATGCACCAATGCCTTGGGCCGTGTGTGGTCGGGCTGACTACGCCGGAGCTGTATCGGGAGATGGTCGACGACGTCGTCCTTTTCCTCGGCGGCAAAACCAAGGAGTTGCAGGACCGGCTGACGCGGCGGATGTACGGCGCCGCGGAAGCCGAGAATTATGAAGTGGCTACGTACTACCGCGACCTCGTGCGCACCGTGGAGCGCATCCAGGCGGAGCAGCAGGTGTCGTCTGCAGACGATGAGGATGCGGACGTCTGGGGTTTGTACGAGGAGGGGGGCGACGTCGCCGTGCAGCTCTTCGTCATCCGCGACGGCAACGTCGTCGATCGCCGGGAGCTGTTCTGGGAGAAGGTCGGCGACTACCAGCCGACGTACTTCCTCGGCGAGGTTCTGCAGCGTTACTACCAGGACAATCTGTTCATTCCGCCCGAGGTGTTGATCCCGTTCGAGGTGGAAGAGTGCGACCTGCTCACGGCGTGGCTGACGGAGCAGGCCGGCCGCAAGGTCGGGGTGCGCGTTCCGCAGCGCGGGAAGGGCGTCGATCGAATAGAGTTGGTCAACCGCAACGCGCGGCTGTCGCATGAGTCGCGATTCCGGAAATCAACGCAGGACCGGCTGCAGATCGCTGCACAGAAACTTGGGCAGGTTTTGGGCAGCGACAGAGAGATCGGGCGAATTGAATCGTTCGACATCTCGAATATCCAGGGAACGGATTCCGTGGCCGGCATGGTGGTGCTCGACCGTGGCAAGTTCGACAAAAAGCAGTACCGGGTCTTCAACATCAAGACCGTCGAAGGTGCCGATGACTTTCGCTCGATGGCGGAGGCAGTCGATCGCCGATATCGCCGGCTGATGGACGAGAACAAGTCGCTACCGGACATGATCCTCATCGACGGCGGCCGCGGACAGCTCAACGCGGCGTTGGCGGCCTTGAACAAACTCGGCATCGAGGAGATCCCGATCGCCGGCCTGGCCAAGCGGGAGGAGGAGATCTACGTTCCCGATCGCGAGGATCCAATTCGCCTGGAGCGCCGCGATCCAGCGTTGCAACTGCTGCAAATGGTGCGCGACGAGACGCACCGCTTCTCCGTCTCGTCTCATCGCCGTCGGAGGTCGAAACGGTTTCTGCACAGCGCGCTCGACGACATGCCCGGCATTGGCGAGAAGCGTCGCCGGCTCCTGATCGAGCGCTTCGGCAGCGTCTCCGGCGTAAAGCAAGCTTCAGCGCAAGACCTGATGAACGTTCTGGGACGCAAGGTCGGGCAGACGCTGTATGACGAGCTGCATGCTTGAGTCACGGCGGCGAGGCGCCGTGACTCCTCTGATGCCTACGGCATCGGGGAGCGGACTTCGAATGCCTGGTTGATTTGGCATCCTGCGGCGTCCGTCAAGTTCACGATTACGACGGTGTCCGCGACCTCGGTCGAAACGCCAGTGATCTTTCCGTGTTTGTTCATGTGGAGACCAGCAGGAAGCGAACCGCCTACGATCGTGAAGGTGTACGGCTCCGTCCCGCTGACTCCCTCGATCGTGAAGTGCGCCGGCTGGCCAACTGGGAAATCGGAAAGCGACTCGGTGAGGAAGGTAAGTGTGCACGACGACTGCGCGGAGGCCAGAGGAACACAGCAAACCAGGAGCAGGAGCACCAAAGCCAAACGTTTCATGGAATCCCCCTTTCGAAGCTGGATATTGTACGGCAGTGCATATCGGAGGGCATCCGTCACGACTGGAAAGTCCTCAGACACGCGCGTGCGATAATCTCCGCTCCACAGCGCGTAGAGTGCAAAGGGTGGGGGAACTACATGAGTTTCGAAGGCGAAATCGGCGAGATCGATCTGATTCAGCGGCTCGTCGAGCTCGGAAGCGAGCAGTTCACCGGCGCGATCCGTTTCGAGAGCGACGGCATCATCAAGATCGTCTACTTCAAAGGCGGCGACGTCCTCTCCGCGTCGACGAACGATCGCACCGACGCCGTCGACGAAATCCTGCTGCGCGCCAATAAGGTCACGCGCGAGCATGTGAAGCAGGCGCTCGCCAAGCGCAAGGAAAGCGAAACGCTCGGTGACGCGCTCCTCGGCCTCGGCTTCATCACCCGAAAGGAACTGACCTGGGCCCGCCGCGTCCAGGTCATCGGCATCCTCCGCTCGATCATCGGTTGGAAGAATGGTTCCTACACGATCGTGGAGGACTACCTGCCGAAGCGCGAGGAGGGGACGCTCTTCCCGCTCGCGCAGATCATCGTGGAGCTGGTGGTCACGGATACCGATCGAACGAAATCCGAACAGGCGATGGAAAGCGGGAACGCGATCTTCGAGAAGTCGCCCGCCTTCGACGATGCCTTTCGCCGCCTCGGCCTGAACGAGGACGCCGAGCAGATCGTCGCGTACATCGATGGGAGCAACACAGCCGCTGATGTCGCGGCGCAGTCCGGCAAGGACATCTTCAATGTCTACAAGCTGTTGGAGGCGCTGCGCCTGCTGAAGCTGGTAACGCGCGCCGACAAACCTCCAGCAGAACATGAGGTTTCTCGCGGCGATGCCTGGGACGTCGAGAATCCCGACTTTACGATTGATGATGTCGAACCGACGATGCCGCTCGCTGCTGTTCAAGCGCCGAGGATCGACAGCGCGACGATGGAGATCCCAGCGTTGAATGTCGCGCCGCCGGCAGCCTCCGTTTGGGATGACCCGGTCGAGGACGACCAGTTCGCGGCGACGGAAATCGCGCCGCCGCCGATCCCGACCGTCCTGGAACCGCAATGGGGCTTCGACGAAGCGCAGATCGAAGCCGCACGCCGCGCATCCGTCCCGCTGCACGCCGACGATGAAGTCCCGACCTCGGTCCTGACATCCGATATTCCGCCCGAGCCGCGGAAACGCAGCATGCTGATGCCGTTGCTGCTTCTTCTCCTTGTCGCCGTCGGCGGATATGCCGGATGGAACTGGTGGCAGCAGCGGCAACCGTCGAAGTCCGCAGCGGCGGCAGCCGCGCCGCCGGTAACGCGCACGGAGGCCTCCGCTCCGGTAACGACATCGAACGGGAACAGCGTCGCACCGACGGTGACGAACCCGCCGCCGTCCACGGCCACCGCGGCTCCAATGGTCGCGGCAACGCATACGAACGCTGGCGTCTCGCCGGCTGTGACGAAGCCGCAGCCTGCCACAACATCCGCAGCTTCCGTAACGACGACCACGGCTCCGCCGCGCGTCGCGGCAACGACGTCAACACCGCTTGTAACGAAGACAACGACCTCCGCTCCGCCACGTGTCGCCGCTGCCGCTCCGCCGAAGGCCGCACCGAAACCGGCAGCCGTACCGCCCGCAACCACCCATCTCGAACGCACCGCCACCGGCGCGACAATCACGAACGCATCGGCTGCTCCCGCATCCGACGCCACCCGCGCCAAGTACGACGGCATGGCCAGCGAATTCGCTGCGCAGAAGGGCGGCAACTACACGCTGCAATTCGAGCTCGTCTGTGAAACCTCCTCGGTCACACGCGCGATCAACGAAGGGGGCGGCAAAGTCTGGTTCGTGCGGACGAGTTACCGCAGCCGCCCGTGTTACCGCGTCTTCTGGGGCCGTTTCGACAGCACCGCCGACGCCAAAGCAGCAGCGAAGGAACTCCCGGCGTCGCTGGGGTCTGCTCCGGTCGTCGTCAAAATCCCGCGCTGATGCTCGCTTCGCTACTCACGTCGGCAGGAGTAGGTCTCGGCGCGGGCATCAACGCCTACGCGACGCTCCTTGTTTTCGGACTTCTGGCGCGCTGGCAGCCGGCGATGTTTCACGACGACATGGCGCGCTTCTTCGCAACCACGCCGGTGCTGATCGTGGTCGGCGTTCTCTATCTCATCGAGTTTCTGGCCGACAAAGTGCCGGCTGTCGATCATGTCTGGGACCTCATCCACACCTTGATCCGTCCGGCTGCCGGCGCACTCGTGGCGTGGGCCGCGGTTTCCGACCGCATCCCGCACGGCGCGGTGATCGTGGCCTCGGTCATCGCCGGCGGCGCCGCGCTCGGATCGCACGCGACGAAAGCGACGCTGCGCGGAGCGAGCACGCTGCTGACGGGAGGCCTCGGCAATCCGTTCCTTTCGCTACTGGAAGACGGCTTCGCGTTCGTCAACGCCGTCGTCGTGATCGTGCTGCCGTGGGTGGTCATCCCGATGCTGTTCGTGATGACCATGCTCTTCGTTACGGCCTATCGCCGCCTGCGCCGCGTGCGGGCATGAGCTGGGTCATCGACGGCAACAACCTCCTCGGTCGCGCCGGCGCCTCCCGCGACGCCGCCGACAGCAAGCGCCAACTCATTCGCTCCCTCGCCAACTTCGCCCGCGCGAAGAGACGAAGGTGGCTTGCTACTTCGACGGTAGCGAGCCAGAAAACTTCGGCCGTCACCTCGGCAGCGTCAGCGTGATCTTCGGCGGCGCCCGTTCCGCCGATGATCTGATCGCGAACAGGGTGGCGACCGGCAGCGGCTGGAAAGTCGTCACCGCCGATCGTGGACTGGCGTCGCGCATCCAGCGGAGGCAAGTCGAAGTCGTCAATCCCGCCGCATTCATGGCCGAACTGGAAATGCTGCCGGCAGGGGAGGAGAAGGTCGCAGGCGACGAATGGCTGACCTGGTTTTCAGACCCGAAAAACCGGAATATATTTTGATGTCGGCACGCCGACATCGATTGTAAGCGATTGAAACAGCAACAATTTATCGCAACTGATTTTCTCCGCTCCTCCCCATCTCCGCGTGAACCCGTCCCCTCTGGAATGGCTCACACCGGAGACTGTTACCCTCGACCGTGTGGAGTGGACTGGAGGATCGCGGCGCGAACGCGTCGAGGAAAGTCCGAACTCTCACGGGCAGCAGGCTGGCTAACGGCCAGGCGCGGCGACGCGACGGAAAGTGCAACAGAGAATAGACCGCCGATCGCCTCGGGCATCGAAAGGTGTTCCGAGGAGGAGGCAAGGGTGAAACGGTGCGGTAAGAGCGCACCGCGTCCCACGCGAGTGGGTACGGCACGGCAAACCCCCTGCGGAGCAAGACCAAATAGGGAAGTCATGGAGCCGCCCGTCTCCGTTATGAGCTTCCGGGTAGGTTGCTTGACCACCGCGGCAACGCGCGTGGCAGACGAATGATCTTCATCCTCGCTTCGGCGGGGAAACAGAATTCGGCTTACAGGTCCACTCCACACGTTTAGCCTACCCACTCCGTCGCGATTCCACCGCAGAAACTTGACACTTTCTGCCGTTCACGCCGACAACCCGCGGCGCTTTGACGATCGCTCCTCTCGCGTCAGCCCCTGCATCGCCTTTGCTATTGTCCGCGGGAATGCTCATTCCGCCTCGGCCACTCACGCGCAACGGCCATGTGGTCGTCCTCGCCATCTCGTCTCCATCCGAGATGCCGCGCATCGAAGCCGGCGTGCGGGCGATCGAGTCGCGCGGCCTTCGCGTAACGCTGGCCAGCAATATCGACCATCGTCATCGTGGCTACCTCGCCGGCAATGATGACGAGCGTCTCGAACAGTTGAACCATTACTTGAGGTCCGACGACATCGACGCCTTTTTCTTCGCGCGCGGCGGTTACGGAGCCATGCGGATCCTCGATGGCATCGACTACGCCGCCATCACCGCCAACCCTCGCCCGATCATCGGATTCAGCGACATCACCGCGCTCCATCAGGCCGTCGCGATCAACTGCGGCGTCGGCTCCTTTCACGGACCGATGGTCAACCTCGATTGGTTCGAAGGCCTGACCCCCGACATCGAGCAATGGTTCTGGTCGATGCTGGCCGGTGAGGCGCCGCTTACGCATCCATTCGATGATGATCAAGTCGTCTTTGAAGGCGAGGCCGAAGGCATCCTCTTCGGCGGCTGCCTGTCATTGACGACGGCGCTCACCGCCACGCCTTACGACTTCTGGATCGATGATGGCATCTGGTTCTTCGAAGACGTGGAAGAGTCACCGTACCGCATCGACCGCATGTTGACCCACTTACGGCTTGCCGGTAGACTGCAAAAAATCCGAGCAGTGGTCATTGGGAAGTTGAAAGGGTGCGGCAGCGACGCCGAAATCGAGGCGCTGTTTCACGAATTCTTCGGCTCCAGCAATATCCCGGTCATACGCGATCTGCCGTTCGGCCATCACGGAAACAACCTCCTGATGCCGGTCGGTGGAGCCGTACGCGTTAGTTCCCGAGACCGCACGCTCACGCTGTTGCACCCGGCGGTCAAGCCATGAAAACCGTTTTCAAAACGACCGGCGGAAAGGATCCGGTGAAGGACTCCTCAGCACACTACGCCGCCGGCGACGTGATCTTCCAGCAGGGAGAGCTCGGTACCGAGATGTTCATCATCCAGGAGGGTGAAGTGAACATCGTCAAGCACATCAACGGCGAGTCGCACGCCCTCTCTCACCTCGAGAAGGGCGACTTCTTCGGCGAGATGGCCGTCCTCGAAAGCGTCCCCCGCACCGCCGACGCCATCGCTGCTACCGACGTCCGCGCGCTCGTCATCAACGGCGCCCGCTTCGACGAGATGCTCCGAAAGAATCCCGAGGTCGCGGTGCGCATCATTCGCAAGTACTCGAAACGGTTGCGCGAGGCGAACACACTGCTCGAGCGGCTGGTCGGCCGCGAAGTCGACAGCGAGCACGGCGCGCTCGACGCCACGCAGAGTGTTCCCGCCGAGGTCCATCATCGTCATCGGCTGGTTGATGCGACGACTGGTGCGGAGTTTTTCTTCAGCAAGGGCGACGAGACCACCATCGGCCGCGCCGATCCGGTCACTGGAATCCTGCCTGACATCGATCTAACGCCCGTAGATGCGAACCGTTCCGTCTCCCGCCGTCACGCGAAAATTATTTGCAGCGGCAACCAGTACTTCATGCTCGAAGAAGTGGGGACCGTCAACGGGACCTACGTAAACGATCAGCGCATCCCGACCGGTACGCCGGTGATGATCCACAACGGCGACGGGATCAAGATCGGCCTCATCGCGATGCGGGCTTTGTTCGACTGAAGGGACGCCGGGCCACCTACTCTCACTCTCCGGCCGACCGGAACGTCGCTATTTAACTTCCGGCGGCGTCAGCACGAACTCGGCGAACTTCGCGCGTAGCCGCAAGAAGTCCTTTTCCGTGCAGCCAACACCGCACGACGGACGCATCGAAATCTGGTACGTCCGGCCGTCCCCAGTGGCCATCTTGATGACTTCGAAGGCTGGCTTGCTGGTGTCCATCGGGCCCTCGGTCGTGATGAGCGTGTCGGTGATATTGCGGAACTTCCAGCTCGAGTTGTTCGACAACCAGAGCGTTACGCGAGACCACTTGTACTCACAGTCCGGACCGGCCGTGCAAGCAATCTTCTGATTGGCCACACGTTCCAGCTCCGCGCTCTTTGCAGCTTGGCGCTTCAGGCTTTCAGCGTCGCAGAAAAAAGCCGAACCGGAGACCGTCGTGCCCCAGGCGCTCACAGTGACTTTTTCGTCCCCCAGCACATTTCCACCCACTGCTGCGGCCTGTGATTTCGCCCGCTCGCCCGCAGCCATCTGCCCTTTCGTCGAGCTCCAGGCACTCTTTCCGGCCACGGAACCGAGCGCTTTGCAGAACTCCACATCATCGGGATCGGACGTCAATCGGACGCTCGTTGGATCGATCTTGCCTGTCGTCGATGCAGTCTGCGCGGCGAGTGTCAGGGCGAAAAACGCCAGAAGGACAAACGCACCGAGGTTTGAAAGGCGTGTCATCAGGTCTCCTAATCTGCCATGGTTGTCGATGATGCGATCGTCTATCGACGCCTGACACGATACGCAAAAAGCCCGCCGCGTTTGTGCGCGCCATTCCGTCGCACCGATAGCGTTTCTCCTTGTGATCAACGTTCTACGACGAGTAGAAATCTCGCGCGATTCCACACCTCGCGCGACAATGACCACGTGACGATCACCATCGACACGCCGGTCCGCGCCCTTCCCGGCGCCGGGCCCATCCGCGCGAAGCAGCTCGAGGAAGCCGGGCTCGCTACCGCCGGCGACCTTATCTATTACTTGCCGTACCGCTACGAAGACCGCCGCCATCCCGTGCGCATCGCCGACGTTGGGCGGCACACCGACACTCCTGTCCTCCTCCGCGGCAAAGTCATGTCGGCGAATCTGCACACCACACGGCTGAAGCGGATGAAGGTCTTCGAGGTCGTCCTCGAAGATGGCACCGGCGCCGTGAAGCTGGTCTGGTTCAACCAGGGTTTTCTCGGCGACCAAATTCGCCGCGGCGATCGTCTGGCCGTTTTCGGAACGCCGAAGATTTCGTCTTACGGTCAGCTTCAGATCGAAAGCGCCGACTGGGAAAAATTCGAAGGCGACGACGAAGCCGATGGCGCCATCGTTCCGATCTATTCAAAGGTCGGCAACATCCCGCCGAAGGCGCTGCGCCAGATCATCGGCGGCGCGCTCAACGCGCTTCCAACGCTCGACGATCCCCTCGCGCCCGCGCTCCGCAAACGTCTCGGTGTGATCGATCTCGCACCGGCACTCGAACAGATTCACCGTCCGCCGCAGCTCGACGATGCGTTCCTCTTTCGCCGTTCCCGAGCTCACGTCCGAATCATCCTGCAGGAGTTCTTCACGCTGCAGCTCGCCCTGCGCGTCCGCCGCGCGACGGAAGAGGTGAAGACGAAGACGCGCAAGATCAAGGTTGACGACGAGCTGCGCGCCGAGGTGAAACGGGTCCTGCCGTTCCGGTTGACGAAGGCGCAGAAGCGCGTGCTGAAAGAGATCGCCACCGACCTGCAGTCGGAGAAGCCGATGTACCGGCTGCTCGAAGGCGACGTCGGCAGCGGCAAGACGATCGTCGCCCTGATCGCGGCCATCATCATGATCCGCAACGGACACCAAGTGGCGCTGCTCGCGCCGACCGAAATCCTGGCCGAGCAGCACTACCAGAGAATTCGTCAACTACTTGACGATTCCGTTGTCGTGGCCAAAGCAACGGGCTCGATGACCGCGGGCGAACGCCGCACACTGCTGGCCGGACTGCGCGACGGCTTCATCCAACTCGCCGTTGGCACGCACGCGCTGCTCGAAGACCGCATCGTTTTCAAATCGCTCGGCCTCGCTATCGTCGACGAGCAGCATCGCTTCGGCGTCGAACAGCGCCAGCGTCTCTTCGCGAAAGGCGACACGCCCGACATCCTGGTCATGACCGCCACGCCGATTCCTCGCTCGCTGGCGCTGGCGATGTACGGCGACCTCGAACTCTCCGTCATCGACGAGCTGCCGCCTGGACGCCAGCAGATCAAGACCGCGGTGCGGGCGCCGGAGCAGATCGAGCGCGTCTACCACTTCATCGACACGGAGATCACTGCCGGCGCGCAGGCCTACATCGTCTATCCGATCATCGAGGAGTCGGAGAAGTCGAATCTCAAACCGCTCACGATCGGCTTCGAAGCGACGAAGATGCGCTTCCCGAACCGTCGCGTGGCCATGATGCACGGCCGCATGCCGCCCGCCGAAAAAGAAGAGACGATGCAGCGCTTTAAGCGCGGCGAGATCGACATCCTGGTGTCGACGACGGTCATCGAAGTAGGGATCGACGTCGCCAACGCCTCGTTCATGCTGATCATCGACGCTGACCGCTTCGGTCTGTCGCAACTCCACCAACTTCGCGGCCGCGTGGGCCGCGGAACGCGCCATTCGTACTGCGTACTCGTCGCCGACAAAGAAAAGGATCGCCTCACGCAGTTCGCGAAGACGCTCAACGGGTTCGACCTCGCCGACCTCGACCTCAAACTCCGCGGCCCCGGAGAGCTCCTCGGCACCCGCCAATCGGGAGCGATGCGATTTCGATTCGGCCACATCGTCCGCGACATCGCGCTGATGGAAAAAGCCCGCGACCTTGCCATCGAAATCATCGAAAAGGATGGCGTGACGAAGGCCGAAAAGATCGTGCAGAAGCTCCTCGGCGTTCCGGTTCCGGCGAGCGTCAAAGACTGATCCGCAGATGGCCAGATGCCATCTGCGTCATCTGCGGATCAAGCCTCTGCTACACTGCGCCGCTCTTGAAATCTGACCCCGCGAGCTTCGATTGAATTCTGCATCTCAGACCGTCCTCAGTGGCCTTCGCCCCACCGGCCGCATCCACCTCGGCAACTATTTTGGTGCGGTCCGGAACTGGGTGCGTCTGCAGGATTTGTACGACTGCTACTACTTCATCGCCGACTGGCACGCGCTGACGTCCGACTACGCAGACACGTCGCGCATCACGAATGCGACGTTCGAAGCGACTGCAGACTTGCTGGCGGCGGGACTCGATCCGGCAAAGTCGACGATCTTCGTGCAGTCCGAGGTCAAGGAGCACGCCGAGCTGCATCTGATTTTGTCGATGGTTACTCCACTGCCGTGGCTGGAGCGCGTGCCGACATTCAAGGATCAGCAGGCGCAGCTCGAGGACAAAGACCTCAACACCTACGGCTTCCTCGGTTATCCGCTGCTGCAGACCGCCGACATCATTATCTATAGGGCGAACTTCGTTCCGGTCGGCGAAGACCAGGAGTCGCACCTGGAGCTATCTCGCGAGATCGTGCGCCGCTTCAATCGTTTCTACGGCGACGTCTTTCCGGAGCCGCTGCCGCTCGCAACGACAACGCCGAAAGTGCCCGGACTCGACGGACGCAAGATGTCGAAGTCGTACGGCAACACCATTCCGTTGACGGCGAGCGCCGACGACATCCGCGCGCTGGTGATGACGATGTTCACCGATCCCGAGCGCATCCGCCGCAAAGATCCGGGCAGGCCGGACGTCTGCAATCTCTTTCAGTTCCACAAGCTCTTTTCGAACGACGAGACTATCGCGCGCGTCGACCGCGAGTGCCGCGCCGCGGAGATTGGCTGCGTCGACGACAAGAAACTGCTGGCCGAAATCATGATCGAGTCGCTGCGGCCGGTTCGCGAGAAGCGCGAGCAGATCGATCGCGATCCGTCGATCGTGTGGGATGTGCTGCGCGACGGAAACCGCAAAGCTCGCGAGCGCGCGCAGGAGACGATGCAGCTCGTCCGAGACGCCGTCAAAATCAACTACAGCGGGCTGCAATGACGACGATGGCCGACCAGGACACAGTCACACAGCCGGCCGACGATCGTCCCGCGGACGAGCAGGATGAAAGCTCGGGCGCGCTCAAGGTCACGCTGCCGTCGTTTCACGGTCCGCTCGATCTGTTGCTGCATCTCATCAAGCAGCACAAGATCGACATCTACGACATCCCCATCGCGCTGATCACCGCGCAATACAACGGCTACCTCGACGCGATGGAGGAGCTGAGCCTCGACGTCGCCGCTGATTACATCTACATGGCCGCGCTGCTGATCCACATCAAGTCGAAGATGCTGCTGCCGCACGACGAAGATGAGGTAATCGAGGATCCGCGCCAGGAGCTGGTTGACCGGCTTCTCGAATACCAGCGTTTCAAAGCGGTCGCCGAATCGTTCGCGGAGCTCGATGTGCTGCGCATGGGCGTCTGGCCGCGGCCGGCGACGCCGATTCCTGGCACCGACGCGTCGGAGATCGACATGAGCGAAGTAGGACTCTTCGATCTCATCGATGCGTTCCGCGGCGCGCTCAATCGCTACAAACAGAATCATCCGCAGTCGATCGAACTGAAGCGCACGGTTCACAAGATTTCGGACAAGATGCGCGAGCTGTACACGAAGCTGCACGAGAAGTCGCCGATCCGGCTGCAGTGGTTCCTCGAAGGCCGCGACCGCAACGAACTGATCGCGATCTTCCTGGCCACGCTCGAACTCGTCCGCCTCGGCGGCATCTCGCTCAAGCAGAGCGGGAACTTCGGCGAGATCCTGATCGCGAGTACGGAGAGGACGATCGATGAAGCGCAGTTTGCAGTCTTCGACAACAGTTAATGGACGTCATCCTGAATAGTCGTGAAGAGATGACGCGACGAGCAGCGTCGCGCGCGAAGGCGCGCGTAAGAAACTTAGCCCCGCGCTCTGCGCGCGAGCGTCGCGTCCGCGTTGGTGCGATGACAAGGTAAACGAAATGCCAATGGAACCAAACGAACTACGAGCGGCCCTTGAGGCCATCCTCTTCGTCAGCAACGAGCCGGTGAAGCTCGACGAGCTTGCCGAGGCGTTTGCGGACGAGGGGAGGGAAGCGGTTATCGCGCAGCTCGAAGAGATCAAGCGCGCGCTCGACGATCACCTCGGCGGATTCATGCTCGAGCAGACCGCGGGCGGATGGCGCCTGGCAACGCGCGCCGAGCACGATCCCATCCTCAAGAAGTACTTTGCGAAAAAAGGGGAGAACCGGCTTTCCATTGCCGCGCTCGAGACGCTCGCCATCGTCGCGTATCGCCAGCCGATTACCGCACCCGAAGTTTCGGAGATTCGCGGCGTCAATTCGAATCAGACGATTCGAACGCTGCTCGAGCGGCGCATGATTCGCGTCGCCGGCCGCAAGAACGTCGTCGGCAGTCCTTTTTTGTATCGCACCACGCGCGAGTTTCTCGTCCACTTCGGACTGAACGACATTCGCGACATGCCGCGGCTCGAAGAATTCGGCGACCTGATCGGCGAACAGATCAACGACGATCTGGTGCTGGCCATCGAGTCGACGCCGATCGCGGAAGGCATCGAGGTTCCGCTCGCACAAGGCGAGCAGATCGACGATGCCGTGAACGCGGAGTTGAGCGATGAGAACGTCGTCGCCGAAAATTCTGCGAGCGACGACGACGCGCACGCCACAACGAACGAGGTACAATCCCGCGTCGTCAACGAACAATCAGAGTGATGCAAGAGCGATTGCAAAAGATCATCGCCCACGCCGGCGTTTCGTCGCGCCGTGAAGCCGAGGCGATGATCCGGGAGGGTCGGGTCACGCTGAATGGGCGTGTCGTCGAAGAACTCGGCACGCGCGCCGATCCCGATCGCGATCACATCAAAGTCGACGGCAAACTGATCACGAAAGCCGAGCCGCATCGCTACATCCTTTTGTACAAACCGAAGGAAGTGATGACGACGGTGGAAGACCCGCAGGGACGCCGCACCGTCATCGATCTCGTGCGCGGAATTCGCGAGCGCATCTATCCGGTCGGCCGCCTCGACTTCCATTCCGAGGGCCTCGTGTTGCTGACGAACGACGGCGAGCTCGCGTTCAAGGTGTCGCATCCGACGCACGGCTCGGTAAAAACGTACAGCGTGAAAGTGCGCGGCGTTCCCGAGGAACGGCTGGTCGACAAATTGCGTCGCGGCATCACCATCGACGGCAAACGCACGCTGCCGTGTGACATCGAGCGGATGCACACCACCGGCAAACGCGACGACGAAGGCAACAGCTGGTTCGAAGTGAAACTCCGAGAAGGCCGCACGCAGCAGATCCGCAAGATGTTCCAGGCGGTCGGCCATCCCGTTTCGAAATTGCGCCGCGTCGCCATCGGTCCCATCTCCGATCCGAAACTCACTCCCGGCGTCTGGCGCGAGCTGACCAAGCAGGAAGTGAAGATGCTGGAGACGATGAAGGAGCCGAAGAAGACGGTGAAGCCGCGCCGGACGGCGGCGCGTCCCACGTCGCGCAAGAAACCGGCGGCGGCCGCTTCGCGAAAACCTGCGGCATCGCGTGCGAAGCCCGCTGCCAAACGCTCGGCGTCTTCGCGCACGGAAACGCGAAGCTCGACGCGCCGCACACCGTCGCCGCGTCCCGCCACTCCGCGGCCGAAAGTTGCCTCGGGCAAGTCGAGCGGATCCAAGAAACCTGCAGTCCGCCGCGCCGGCGCGCGTTCATCGCGCAGCAGCGCGCGGCGATAATTTTCATGGCGAAGATCATCGCCATCGACGGCCCATCAGGCGTCGGTAAGACCACCACGAGCCGCGCCGTTGCACGCGAGCTTGGCATCCCGCACATCGACACCGGCGCGATGTACCGCGCACTCGCGCTCGCCGCCACACGCGAAGGGATCGACACGCGCGATGAAGCGAAGCTCGAAGACCTCGCCTCGCGCACGCGCATCGACTTCATCCCCGGCGAACGCGCCCGCGTCCTGCTCAACGGCGAAGACGTGACGTCGATGATCCGCTCGCCGGAAATGAGCATGGCCGCGAGCAACGTCTCCGCTGTTCCCGCCGTGCGCCGAGTCCTGGTCCGACTCCAACAAGACCTCGGACGCCGCAGCGGAGGCGTCCTCGAAGGCCGCGACATAGGTACGAAAGTCTTCCCCGAAACGCCCTACAAATTCTTCCTCACGGCCCGCCCCGAGGTCCGCGCCCGCCGCCGCCACGCCGAGCTGCTCGCAAAAGGGGAGGGCGCGTCCTACGAAACCATCCTCGTTGGAACCATCGCCCGCGACGAACAAGACTCCACCCGCGCCGACTCGCCGCTGAGCTTCGACGACTCGTACACGGTCATCGATACCTCGGATTTGACGATTGAAGAGGTGGTGGAGCGGATTGTTAGTTTGTCATCCTGAGGCTGCCGGAGGCGTTGGAGCGCGTAGCGCGGAACGCCGCAGGACGACGAAGGATCTCAAGATGCGCAACTCGAGCTGGAACCCGCTGGGATTCAACGCAACTTGGGAAGCTTGAGATCCTTCGTCGTCCTGCGCTGCTCCGGCTTCGCCTACGCAGCTCCGGCGACTCAGGATGACATCAGCCCGTAATTCCTTGACTCCCCCGGAGGCTCGCCACTAAACTCCGCATTTCGACTAGTATCAACAATTTACGCCACGTGCGCCTCCGGGCGTATGCGCCCGGAAATTCCAGGAGGTAGCCCGTTTCATGCCGTCGAGTGACGATCCTAAGAACCTGAATCAACCGCTCCGAAAAGGGGGGGAGCCCAACGACCTCGAAGGCCTCGGCATGGACGAGTTGCTCGACATGTACGACCGGAAAATGTCGAACTTTGCCGAGGGCGACATCATCCGCGGGCGTGTCCTGAAAGTCCTCGGCGCCGAAGTCGTCATCGACATCGGCTACAAGTCCGAAGGCGTTCTGCCTGTCCATGAGGTCACCGGCTACGACGGTAAGATCACGGTCAAGCCTGGCGACGAGCTCGACGTCTTCATCGAGCGCCTCGAAAACAACAGCGGCTACATCGTCCTTTCGCGCGAAAAAGCGGAGCGGATGCTGGTCTGGGATCGCATCGAAGGCGCGTTCAAAGCCGACGAGCCGATCGCCGGACGCGTCATCGAACGCGTCAAGGGCGGGCTGGCTGTCGACGTCGGCGGCGTCAAGGCATTCCTCCCCGGATCGCTCATCGACACGAAGCCGGTAAAAAACCTCGACGCACTTCGCGGGCACGAATACAAATTCAAGATCGTTTCGTTCGACAAGAAACGGAACAACGTGGTGCTCTCGCGCCGCGCGATCGTCGAAGTCGAACAGGCCGCTGCCAAAGCCGACACCTTCAGCCGGCTTCAGGAAGGGCAGCACACGCACGGCATCGTCAAGAACATCACCGACTACGGCGTCTTCGTCGACCTCGGCGGCGTGGACGGACTGCTTCACATCACTGACGTTTCGTGGGGCCGCGTCAACCACCCTTCCGAATACTTCAACGTCGGCGATGAGATCGAGGTGGTCGTCCTCAAGTTCGATCCCACAGCGGAGCGCGTTTCGCTCGGCTACAAGCAGAAGAGCCAGGATCCGTGGACGGACGTCGTGCAGCGCTATCCGCTCGGCTCGAAGGTTCACGGCCGCGTCGTTTCGCTCACCGACTACGGTGCGTTCATCGAGCTCGAAGAAGGCGTCGAAGGACTGATCCACGTCTCCGAAATGTCGTGGACCAAGAAAGTCCGCAATCCTTCCAAGCTGCTCGCGATTGGCACCGAGGTCGATGCGGTGGTTACGGACGTCAACATTCAGAACCGTCGCATCTCGCTCTCGCTGAAAGCGCTCGAACAGAATCCGTGGGACACCATCGCCGAGCGTTATCCGATCGGCGCTGTCGTCACCGGCAAGGTTCGTAACCTCACTGACTTCGGTGCATTCGTGGAAGTCGAAGACGGCATTGACGGACTGATTCACATCTCCGACATGTCGTGGAACCGCCGGCTCAAGCATCCGAACGAAGTTCTGAAGAAGGGCGACGCCGTGCAGGCGCGCGTGATCAGCGTCGACGGCGAGAATCAGCGGCTCTCGCTCTCGATCAAAGAGTTCCTGCCGAACGAGTGGGACAACTTCGCGAAGTCGCACAACGTCGGCGATGAGTTGATCGGCACGATCGCCAAGATCACCGACTTCGGCCTCTTCATTCGCGTTGCCGACGGCGTGGAAGGACTCGCGCACATCTCGGAGATTTCTCGTGATCCGAAAGCGAAGCTCGACAAAACCTTTCATGTCGGCGAAGCCGTTCGCACGCGCGTCATCAAAATCGACTGGACCGATAAGAAGATCGGACTCTCCACACGCGACGTCGAGCCGCTGACTGAGGCGGAGGTCGCGCAACACACGGAATCAGCGCCCGCGGTCGAAGAGCACCCCGCCGAATCAGCGTCCGAATCTGAACCGGAAACCGCGGAGACCACGCCGCAAGGCTGATCGAAGATGTCGGAACTCGATCCCGTTCCAACCCTCGGTCAGGCGCCTGCAGAACCGGTTAGCGAGCCGGCTGCCGTGCCCGCGCCGCGCAAATCGCGCACAGGAGTTTTCTTTCTCGGTGCGTTCAGCGGCTGCCTCATCGTCTTCGTCGGCATGGCGCTCCTCGGCGTGATGATCGCGATGATGGGGAACAACGACACCACCACGCGCGGCGACGTCTTCGGCGACAAGGTGGCCATCATCCCCATCGATGGCGAGATCCTCGGATCGCGCGACACGATCGACGCGCTGCACCGCTACGCGAAGAACGACAGCGTCAAAGCGATCATCATTCGGATCAACAGCCCTGGCGGAGCCATCGCGCCGTCGCAGGAGATTTACGAAGAAATCCGCAACGTCCGCGCGCGCAACGGCAAGCCGATCATCGCTTCACTCGACAGCGTAGCGGCGTCCGGCGGCTACTACATCGCCTCGGCCTGCGACCGCATCGTCGCGAATCCCGGGTCGATCACCGGCTCGATCGGCGTGATCCTTCAGTGGATGGAAACGAAGGACCTGCTGGCCTGGGCCAAGTTGAAGCCGGAGACGATTACCAGCGGCGCGATGAAGGCCGCTGGTTCGCCGTATCAGGATCTCACCGACGACCAGCGCGCCTATTTTCAGGCGATCGTCATGCAGTTGCATTCGCAGTTCGTCCGCGCCGTTGCCGCGGGACGGAAAGGAAAACTGAGCGAGGCGGACGTCAGCAAAATCGCGGACGGCCGCGTCTTCACCGGCGAGCAGGCCCTCGGCATGAAACTCGTCGACCAGCTCGGCAATCTCGAGGACGCCGTGCGCGTTGCCGGCAAACTCGGCGGAATCTCCGGCAGGCCCGGAACCATCTATCCGAAGAAGCGGACACGCGGGATTTTCGACGCGCTGACCAGCGATGACTCCGACACGGAGACCGCCATCAGCCGCATCCTCACCCGCCGTCCGCGGTTTCTGTTTCAGTGGTGAACGTCATGAGCGAGGAGGCACCTTTGGATCACCTGGAACCCGAAGAAGAGATCGCGGATAAAGCGGGCGTGATGACCAAAGCGGAGCTCGTGGACGAGGTCGCGCGGGTCGTTTCGCTGACGAAGAAGCAGGCTGAAACCATCGTCAACATCGTCTTCGATTCGATCGTCGACTCCCTCCGCTCCGGCCAGAAGATCGAGTTGCGCGGCTTCGGCAGCTTCCGCCTTCGCAGCCGCAAATCGCGTACGGGACGCAATCCGAAAACCGGTGAGAAGGTGGACGTGCCGTCGAAGAAGATCCCGTACTTCAAGCCGGGGAAAGAGTTGAAGGAACTCATTAACAAGGCGCTGGAAGCCGCGACCTCAGAAGGCGGAGGCGTTTAACCACAGAGACACAGAGGACACCGAGAACTTCTCTGTGCTCTCTGTGCCTCTGTGGTGAAAAATTCTTTCCATGCAATGGACATCCTTTTCACCCCCTGGAGATATCCCTACTTGACGGCGCCGAAGAGCGAAGGTTCGTGCATTTTCTGCAATGCCGTGAGCTCGGACGCGCTTCGCGACACGCTCACAATCTTCCGCACTGATGACGCTCTGGTGATGCTGAACCGTTATCCCTACACGAACGGCCATCTGATGGTCGCTCCCGTCGCGCATGAAGCGCTGCTGTTCCAAAGCCGCGACAACTCTTTGAAATCGCTCATCCGTCTGACCGCGGAATCGCAACGCATCCTCTCCGACGTTTACCATCCGGACGGCTTCAACGTCGGGATGAATTTCGGTCAGGTTGCTGGCGCGGGCGTGGCCGATCACTACCACATGCACATCGTGCCGCGCTGGAGCGGCGACTCGAATTTCATGACTGTCACCGCCCGCACGCGCATCGTGCCGGAGGATCTCGGCGTCACGTACGACAAGCTCCTGCCGCACTTCACGAAACTCTCGAAGGGATCGATCACCGACCAATGAAAGGCCGCACCGTCACTGCCATGCTGCTGGCGTACCTCGTACCCGGCGCGGGCCACCTCTACCTCGGCCGCCGCGCGCGGGCCATTGCGTTCTTCCTCATCGTCGTGCTGCTGTTCGCGATCGGCGTCGCCATCGACGGCGATCTCTACACGATCAATCACGCAAACGGCTCGCTGCTGCGAATGCTGGGTGCTCTTGGCTCGCTCGGCTCCGGCGTCATCTACTGGATCGCGGCCTGGATGGGCGTGCATGGCGACGTAACCTCCATCACGTTCGAACACGGTACGGCCTTCACCACCACCGCCGGCCTCATGAACCTGCTGCTCGTGGTGGACGCGTTCGATATCGCGCAGGGACGAAAAGAATGAGCCTCCTCCGCAACCACATCGTGCTGATGTTCATCTACGCCGTCGCCACCGGCATCTTTTTCGCGCTGTTGTGGAAGGAGACGCGCGCTGAACGGATCCGCACCTTCCTCGTCATCTTCTGCTCGCTCTTTTTCGGCGGCATCGCATTGGCGTGGACCATGTTTCCGTTCCCGCTGCGATGAAACTGGCCATCGTCGCCGGTGAGGCATCCGGCGATCTGCACGCCGCCGAGGTTCTGCGCGAGTTGAAGCGCCTCGATCCGGCGATCGAAACCTTCGGCATCGGCTGCGATCTTCTTGCGCGCGAAGGGATGCGCCTCGTGCATCACGCGCGCGAGATGGGCATCGTCGGCTTCTTCAACGTCCTGCGCCATCTGCGCAGGTTCCGGCGGATCTTTGACGAAACCGTGAACGAAATCGCGCGCGAAAAACCGGATGCCGTTCTGCTCGTCGACTACCCCGGATTCAATCTGCGCATGGCCCGACGCTGCAAGGAGTTGGGACTGCGCGTCGTCTACTACATCTCGCCGCAGCTCTGGGCTTGGAAAAAAGGACGTGTGAAACAGGTCGCAAAGTACGTCGATCGGATGATCGTCATCTTTCCGTTCGAAGAAACGTTCTACCGCGACCACGGAATCGAGGCGGCGTACGTCGGCCATCCGTTGATCGAAGAGATCGGACACATTGCGCGTCCGGGAGTAGGGAGTCGGGGGTCGGGGGTCGGAGCGACCAGCATCGCCGAGCCGAACGCCTCTTCTCCGACACCCGACACCCGACTCCCGATTCCCGCAACCACCATCGCGCTGCTGCCGGGATCGAGGAAGGCTGAGGTGGCGTCGCTGCTGCCCGCGATGATCGATGCGGTGGAGATTTTGGCGCGCGAGCGCAGCGTCGACGCGTACGTCGTGCAAGCGCCGACGATTCCGCGCGAACTGCTCGACGAATATGTGACCGGCAGAAATGTTCGCGTCGTCGAACACGACCATGGCGAAGCCGTCGCCGCGGCGGACGTCGCGTTGTCCTCCTCCGGTACAGCCACACTCGAATGCGCCGTTCTCGGCACGCCGGTGATCGTCATGTATCGGCTATCGCTCGCCAACTACTGGCTCGGCAGGATGGTCGTCACGATTCCGCACTTTGCGCTGATCAACATCGTGGCGGGGAAGAAGATCGTGCCGGAGCTGATTCAGGGCGACGTGAACGGACGAACGATCGCGGACGAAACGCGGCGGCTGCTCGAACCGGCCAACTACGCGCGCGTCGTGGAAGAGCTGGCGGCGGTGCGGAGTAAACTCGGCGACGCCGGCGCGGCCCGACGCGCGGCCGAATCGATCATGAAAGCCGTTCAACGATGAAGCTTCTGCGCCGGCTTTACAGCTACCTGAAGCGCTACAAAGCGTGGGCGGCGCTCGCGTTCGGCTCGATGATCATCTTCGCCGTGACGCAGACGATCATGATCGGGTTGCTGCAGCCGGTCGTTGACGTCGGCCTCACGCCTCCCGGCGCGCATAAACCGGCCGTGACGCACGTATCGCGCGAAGAAGTGACCAAGAACCGCGTGGCCAATGCCGTCCTCAGGCGCGATGTCCCGGAAGGGCAGCGCGGCTGGATCATCAATCATCTCGATGCGGCGAACCATCGCTTTCACGCGTGGTGGGACAAGGAAAGCCGCAACGACCAGTTCCACCACATCCTGGTGGCGCTGTTCATAGTCATCGTCCTGCGCGCGCTGGCGTCTTTTTTTTCGGAATACGCGTTCCAGAAAGTCGGCCTCTCGACCGTTCGCGACCTGCGCAATCAGTTGTACGAGCGGATCATTTTTCAGAGTCACCGATTCTTCTCGGAGCGGTCGACAGGAGAGATGGTCAGCCGCGTCGTGTCGGATGCCGACGCAATCCAGGCCGCCGTGTCCACGCGCATGGGCGATCTCTTCCAGGAATCGCTGACGCTCTTCTTCCTGCTCTGCTACGTCTTCTGGACCAATCCCGAGCTGGCCTTGATCACCTTCATCGTCGCCCCGGTGATGGTGTATCCGGTCGTTCATTTCGGCCGCCGGCTGCGCGGCACGACGCATCGTTCGCAGGAGCGCATGGCGGACATGGCCACGCTGCTCGAGGAAACCATTCGCGGCGTGCGGATCGTCAAGGCCTTCACGATGGAGCGCTTCGAGATCGGACGCTTTCACCTGGCCACGAAACGCCATCTCTCATCGAATCTGAAGGCGCAGAAGATCCAGGCGCTCTCGTCGCCGGTCATGGACTTCGTCACCGGCTTTGGTGCGCTGGCGATCTTCGCTTACGCATCGCACCGCATCGCGAACGGCACGCTCAGCATGGGCGCGCTGATGGCGTACATCGCCGCGCTGGCGGCGATGTACCAGCCGATCAAGAAGCTGAACAAGGTCAATCTGTCGGTGAACACGGCGCTCTCCGCGGCCGAGCGCGTTTTCCGCATGCTCGACATTCCGAACGAAGTCGAGGACAAGCCTGCCGCAGGCTCGATCGCGGCTGTTGGAAGCGGCATCCGCTACGAGAACGTCTCATTTCAGTACCAGGCCGAGCCGGTGCTGCGCGAGGTCGATCTGACCATTGCGCCCGGCGAGATCGTGGCAATCGTGGGCGGTAGCGGCGCGGGGAAGTCGACCTTCGTCAACCTTCTGCCGCGCTTCTACGACGTCAACGGCGGCCGCATCACCGTCGACGGACGCGACATCCGCGACGTCAGCCTTTCGTCGCTGCGCGGCCTGATGGGTCTCGTTACGCAGGAAGTCGTGCTCTTCAACGACACAGTCCGCAACAACATCGCGTACGGCCGCGGCGACGCTGAGGAAGCGCGCGTGATCGAAGCGGCCAAGGCGGCCAATGCGCACGATTTCATCTCCGCGCTGCCGAACGGTTACGACACCGAGATCGGTGAGTCGGGCGTGCTGCTTTCCGGCGGACAACGCCAGCGCCTGGCGATCGCGCGCGCTCTTTTCAAAGATCCGCCGATCCTCATCCTCGACGAGGCCACGTCCGCACTCGACACTGAATCGGAGCGTCTCGTGCAGGGCGCGCTCGAACGTCTGATGCAGGGCCGAACGACACTCGTAATCGCCCACCGGCTCTCTACGATTCGTAGCGCCGACAAGATTGTGGTCCTCGATCGCGGGGCAATCGTCGAGAGCGGCGCGCACGACGAGCTGCTGGCCCGGCGCGGCGTCTATCGCAAGCTCTACGATCTGCAGTTCGCGGACGATGCCGTCCCGACCGGAGCGATTGCGTGACGAAGCTGCTCTCTTTTCTCGGCTATCTTTTTCTTCGCGCGCTGTCCGCGACGATGCGCGTGCGCCACGTGAATGTCGAAAATCTCAATGGTTCGCCGCGCTACATCCTCGCGTTCTGGCATCGCCACATTCTGCTGTCGCTGCACTCGAAGTGGCGGAAGCCGACCACCGCAATCATCTCGCGATCGAAAGACGGCGAGATCGTTTCGGGTGTTCTTCGTTTCTACGGAGCCGAAACCGCGCGCGGTTCATCGACGCGCGGCGGCGAAGTGGCACTTCGTGAGATCCTGCGCGCGATCCAGGCTGGGAAGAACATCGCCTTCACGCCCGATGGTCCGAAGGGTCCTTCGCAGATCGTGAAAGACGGCGTGATCTACGTCGCGAAAGTGAGCGGACTGCCGATCGTGCCGTTCGCCTTCGCTGCAAAAAAAAAAAGTTGCTGCGCTCGTGGGACCGCATGGTCGTCCCCTTGCCGTTCACGCGCGTCGTCTTCCTCTACGGCGCGCCGATGCTCGTGCCGCGCGACGGCGACACGGAAGAGTGGCGCATGCGGCTACAGGAAACAATGAACGAGCTTGCGGATGACGCAGAACGGTTGGTAAACGAATGATCACTTCCATGACCGGCTTCGGCCGGGCAGCCGGCGCGCTTTCGGCGCGCTACTTCGTCGCGGTCACCGCGAAGAGTGTCAACCACCGCTTTCTCGAAACCTCGGTGCGCATCCCGGACTATTTGTGGGAAGCCGAGGCCACGGTCCGGGCTCTCACTTCCGAGACGTTCGCGCGCGGCAAGGTCGACATCTCCATCCGCGTGCAGCGGACCGCGCAGCCCGACTACAACGTGCGCATCAACACGCAGATCGCGAACACGGTCGTTCCGCAGCTCCGCGCCATCGCCGAGGAGCTGGGACTCGGGTCGACGTTTTCCGGCAGCGATCTGCTGCGCGTTCCCGATCTGCTGCAGGTCGAGCCGATCGATGCCGAGATCACGGAAGAGGAACGCGAATCGCTCGCCATCATCGTCCGCGACGCGCTTGCCCAGATGAAAGCGATGCGCGTGCGGGAAGGGGAGTCGCTGCGCACCGACATCACCACGCGGCTGCAGACCATTCGCGAATTGCAGCAGCGGCTGGCGGCGCACCGCGACGAAATCCGCGACGAACTTCTGGCGTCGTATCAGCAGCGCGTGCAGGAAATCGCGAAAGTCGCCGGCGTCGACGTCAACCAGGACCGCATCGCTCAGGAAGTGGTGATCATGGTCGAGAAAGGCGATGTGGCCGAGGAGTTGACGCGGCTTGCGCATCACGTCGAGCAGGCCGAGAAGGCCGTGAGCGGCGGTGAAGCGGCGGGCAAAAAGCTCGATTTTCTGTCGCAGGAAATGCTGCGCGAAGTGAACACGATGGGCTCTAAGTCGCGCTCCGCGGCGCTGCGCACCCTCGTTGTAGAATTGAAAACCGAGGTCGAGCGGATCCGGGAGCAAGTCCAGAATGTCGAGTAACTTCCACCCCGATGGGACGTTGTTCATCGTCTCGGGCCCGTCGGGTGCCGGGAAGACGACGCTCATCAACCGGGTCCGCGAACAACTCGAGCCGATCGGCATCACGCTCTACTTTTCCGTCTCGCACACGACGCGGCGCGCGCGGACGGGCGAAATCGACGGCATCAGCTACCACTTCGTTCCGACCGCGCAGTTCGAGTCGATGGCCGCGCGAGGGGAATTTATCGAATGGGCCTTCGTTCATGAGCAGCGGTACGGGACTTCAAAGGCCGAAGTTCTGGACCGCCTCAAAAGCGGCAAAGACGTCATTCTCGACATCGACTATCAGGGCGCCCGGCAGATCGCGGTCGATCCTGAACTGAAACCGCGGTCGCTCAACATTTTCATTTTTCCGCCGTCGTTCGATCATCTCGAGCAGCGGCTTCACGACCGCGGACTGAACAGCGAAGACGAGATTCAGACCAGATTGCAGAAGGCGGCCGACGAGATCGACGCAGGCAAAGAGTTTTACGACTACGTCATCATCAACGATGACCTGAACGTCGCCGCCGAGTGTTTGAAGGCGGCGATCATCGCCAAGAAGCTACAGACGAAGACGGCGCTCGAAGCGATCACCGCGATGGCCGAGCGCCTGAAGGAGGAGCGAGATGGAAGGTTTGCCAGAGGGCATTGACAGTAAGTTCCGCTACGTGTTGCTCGTGGCCAAGCGCGCCGAGCAGCTGGTGCAGGGATCCGCGCCGAAGAGCAAGAGCAAACACGCCAAGCCGACGCGCATGGCGATGGAAGAGATCGAGAAGAATCAGGTGAAGTGGCAGCTCACGCCGCCGGAAGAAGAGACGACGTCGCTGGAAACGGAGTAGTTGGGAGTCGGGAGTAGGGTGTCGGAGATAAAACCGACGCCGTATCCTGATCCTGGATGTAGCGCGGTCGACCGTTGCAAGAAAATCGCGCGGCTCCCCTCCGACCCCCCACACCCGACACCCGACATCCACCATGCACATCGTCCTCGGCGTCACCGGCGGGATCGCGGCGTACAAAGCGCCGGACGTGGTGCGGCGCCTGCGCGACGTTGGCGCTGACGTTCGCGTCATCCTCACGCCGAACGCGGCGCGCTTCGTGTCGCCGCTGTCGCTGGCCGCGGTCTCCGATCACGGCGTCATCATCGAGCAATGGGGCGACTCCGGTCACGGCGGCGTCGATCACATCGAACTGGCGCGCTGGGCCGATCTGCTGCTGATCGCGCCCGCCACGGCGAACATGATCGCCAAACTCGCGGTAGGCCTCGCGGACGATGCGTTGTCGACGTACGCGATCGCGCATCGCGGCACGATTGTCGTCGCGCCGGCGATGAATACGTCGATGCTGCAACATCCCACGGTCCAGTTGAATCTGGCTACGCTGCGCGAACGCGGCGTCATCGTGCTCGATCCCGACAGCGGCATCCTCGCCTGCGGCGATGAAGGCTCGGGACGAATGCCCGATCCGCCCGTGCTCGCCGATTTCGTCAGGCAGCAGTTCGCCACGCGCGACCTCGAAGGGCGCGCGATCCTCGTCACCGCCGGACCGACGCGTGAGCCGATCGACCCTGTGCGCTATATCTCCAACCGCTCGTCGGGAAAGATGGGCTACGCGATCGCCGAGGCCGCGAGGAGGAGGGGAGCGAAGGTGACTCTGATTTCGGGGCCGACCGCGATCACGCCACCCGGCGGCGTCGCGCTGATCCGCGTCACCACCGCGGCAAAAATGCACAAAGCGGTGATGGACGCGCTGCCGTCGCAACAGATCGTGATCAAAGCTGCGGCGGTGTCCGACTTCACGCCCGTTGTGGCCGCGGATCACAAGATCAAGAAGAGCGACGAGATGATGCTGGCGCTTCGGAAAGCGCCCGACATTCTGGCCGACATCGGCGCCTCCTCGCCGCGTCCGTTCATCGTCGCCTTCGCCGCAGAAACGGACGACGTGGAGTCGAACGCGCGCGAGAAACTCGTGCGCAAGAATGCCGATCTCATCGTCGCCAACGATGTCGCCGATGCTTCAATCGGATTCGACTCCGATCAGAATGCCGTGACCGTCATCGCTCGCGACGGCTCGTCGACGAAAATCGAACGCGCGCCGAAGATCGTGATCGCGAATCGCATTCTCGACCTGGTGGTGGAGCGGCTCGCTACCGTTACGTGATCCACGGCCGGAACGCTGGCGTCTCGCCGGCTGGCCCGGCTGCGTCCCGCTGCCGAACCGGCAAACCATCGAATGTCGCTGGTAACTCAACACCCGCGCAAGCCTCCCATTCGGCAGCGAGGACGCAGCCGGGCCAGCCGGCGAGGACGCCAGCGTTCCGACCGCACATAACGGATAATCCGCCGCGGAAACCATGAACGACACCCTCCGCCACGAGCTCACCTTCCTTCGCGACCTCGGATTTACGCACCTCGACATCCCCAAAATTACTGTGGCTACGACAGCCGTCGAGGACTCGGATGGCAAGAGCCTGCTGGCCGAACTCCAGGCCATCGCCTCCGTCTGCGTGAAATGCAAGCTCGCGAAAACGCGCACGCAGGTCGTCTACGGCGTGGGCAGTCCAAACGCGGATCTGATGTTCATCGGCGAAGCTCCGGGCCGCGATGAGGACGAAAAAGGGGAGCCGTTCGTCGGCCGCGCCGGCCAGCTTCTCACCGACATCATCAAAGCGATGAAGCTGACGCGCGATGACGTCTACATCGCCAACGTCGTGAAATGCCGTCCGCCCGAGAACCGCAATCCTGATCCCGAGGAGCTGGACGCGTGCCGGCCGTACATCCGCCGTCAGGTCGAGATCATCCAACCCAAGGTGATCGTCACCCTGGGCAAGTTCGCCCTGCAAAGCCTCACCGAAAAGTCGTACGGCATTACCGCCACGCGCGGCCATTGGCTCGAATACAACGGCGTAAAAGTGATGCCGACATACCACCCGGCGTATCTCCTGCGCACGCCGTCGGCGAAAAAGGATGTTTGGAACGACATGAAGCTGGTGATGGCGGAGCTGGGGATGACGACGTCGTCCTAATCGTGCTTGCGCCTGCCGAAGATCGCAAAACAAACCAACCCCACCGCCGTCGCGATGCTAGCGATCGCTCCTGTCGTCATCGCCTTTGGGCGGTATGACAACACGATGTCGTGATCGCCGGCCGGGACGTACATGCCGAGGAACGCGCGGTCGGCGAAGTGGAGCTTGAGGGGATTGCCGGCGGACGACGCGCGCCAGCCGGACCACGCCGTCTCCGAAACGACGATCCATCCCGGCGATTGCATCGACGCGTGCAGCAGCAGTCGCGAGCCGTCCGCGCGCACGCGAACCGAGCCGGAGTCATTCGCGACATCCATCGCCGGCCCCGGCGCTTCGATCCACGCCTCGGCGCCGAAATCGTTGCAGGCGCGCATGTCGCGGATGAGGTTGTTCGGTCCCGTGTGGACAACGCGCGGGATGAACGCCCTTGGCAACGCGCGGCTGTTTTCCAGCAACGCGTATCCCGGATAGCGGCCGATCAGCCGCCACGACGCAGGAATCGGAGAATCCGGCAACGCCAGCGCGAAGCGGACGTTCATCATCGACAGCATCGGCGCGGTGAGATCGTCGACGCGGTTCGACCAGACCGGCTGCGGGATCGACCAGAGTGGAAACGTCTCCGCGAGACGCGCGAACGTCATGGCCTGATAGCCGCGCACGTCTTCCAGTCCGTAGAGCGCGGCGATGTTTGGCGCGAAAAGCGGCCCCTGGCCGACGATGCGATACGGCTCGCTGTTGCGCGGCAATCGCTCGAATCCTGCGATCGGCGGAAAGAACGCGCGACGGTCGACGGCCGGGATGTAGCCGCCGATCTCGACGACGCGCTGCAATAGCAACAGCGCCAGCAGGCCGGTGGCGGCGGCGCGGTTTGTTCGAAATGCAACGAGCAGCGCGAAGGCGAGCAGTAGCGGCGCCACCTCGCGAATCGCGCTCGCGCGGACGAAGTCGGGCGTGAGCGTGCTAGGGATTGCAATCGTCAATGCGGCGATCGACACGCCAACGAACAGAAAAAGAAGTGCAAGACGCCGGCGCTCAGTCAACGACGCGTTTAATCCGATCGCGGCCAGTACGCATGTTCCAAACGCAGCGAACGCGATCATTCGCGCATTGATGGCAAGGCTGAAGATCGGAATCCGCGCCAGGATCGAGCTGACGATGGGCGCCTCGGCGCCCGCGAGAAATCCGAGTACCACCACGCCGCCGAAGAACCACTTCTCCCGCGTTCGCGCCCGCAGCAACGCGAAGAGCGCCGGCGCGAAGAGCATCGCGCCGGCATACGCCGTCCCCATCGAGTGATGCTCCAATCCTCGCTCGTGTTGCGGCTCTTCCTCGCCCGGCGTCCCTTCCGCGAACGGCACGATGTTGCTGCGCAGCACATGCGCGACGACACCCCACGACGCGCTCCCGCCCTCGGCGCCAGACTTTCGATGCTGGTACTCACGCGTCTGCGGAATGGCGTCGATCATCGGCAAGAGGAAGAACGCCGTGAGGAGCAGCGCGATGACGCCTGCCGCCAATCCGCTGACCGCGACCCGCGAGAGATTCGTTCGCGCTGAGAAGATCACGTAAGCAATCGAGAGCGCGACGACGTGCAGCGACGTCTCCGGATGACCGGACAGCGTGAGGAGAACCAACGCCGAGGCGAGTATTGAAGCCGCGCGGATTCCCGGACGCAGCGCCACACATCGCGCGCCTAGCATCACCAGCGGCAGCAACGCGATCGCGTTTCCGTGCGCCGTGTGTGTGAACGCGACCACGTACGTCGAGAGCGACCATCCCGCCGCACCGAACAGCGACGGTAGTTGCCGCAGTTCGAGATTGCGGAGGAAGAGAAACATCCCCAGCGCCGCGAGGAAGTACGTCATCGCGGCCATGAATCCGAACGCGTCCGGTGCCGGAATCAGAAGGCCGAGGAGCGTGACGGGATGGAATGGAGCGGATTGCGCGGCCGCGGCGAGCACGTTGCCCGACAACTCGAACGGATTCCACAGCGGCCATTGCCCGTGCGCGATCGACCAGCGCAGCGCCGCGTTCCACGGAACGAACTGCACCGCCACGTCGGACGGCAGCGGATTCGCGATCCGCTCGATGCCGGCGCGCGTGGCCATCGACGCAAGCGGATCGAAGTGATAAGCGAGATCGATCGGCGCGTAGACCCGTCCCGTCACGAACGCGCGGCCCGTGAGGCACAGCGGCAGCAGGAGCAGCACCAGCGCCGCGACGCGCGAAAGCGCCGTCAATCGGCGGACCAGGGCGAGCGTAGCTGCAGCGGAAAGGAGGTAGAGGAGTGCGCCCAAGGAATCGGAGCGGCGGACCTGCCACTCGGTTGCTGATTGTACCCGCGCACGCGGCATACTGCGCGGATGCGACGCATCACCCTCACGCTCCTCCTCTTCGCGGCGCAACCGCTGCTGGCCGCATACGCCGACCGCGACCTCGTCATCCCCGTTGTCGGCCGTGCCGCTGGACGCTCCGGACGCCTTTTCCTGACCGCGCTCTGGATCACGAACACGGACGATCATGCGGCGGTGATGTCGCTGTCGTATCTCGAAAGCGGCCACGCCAATCGCTCGCCGAGAAAGACTACCGTCACCCTTCCGCCGCGGGAGACGTACGTCGTCGATCCTCTCGGGCCGCCGATCCTGCCGAGCGCCGACAGCATCGGCGCATTGCGCATCGAATCGAATGCCGACGTCGTCGCTTCCGCACGCATCTATGGCTACGTGCCGGGCGCCAGTGCGAGCACCGCGGTCGTGATGGCGTTGACCGGCATCCCCGCGCGCCTCGGCATCGGCAACGGCCAGTCGGCCGTGTTGCACGGCGTTGGCTCGACCGACGCGCAGTACAAGTTGTACGTGATCGAAACCTCGGGCTCGGCGTTATCTGTCGTCGTCGCTGTCGAAGATCTGCACGGCCAGGTCCTCGGCGAGAAACGGTTCTTCCTCGATGGCTTCGAACACCTCGCTACCGAAACGCGACAGATGTTTCCCGCGGTCAATCTTGCCCATGCCGTGATTCGCGTGCGCGGCGTCAACGGCAACGGCCGCGTGATCGCAGCCGGGACGCAAATTATCGCGGGATCGCAGGACAGTTGCGCGTACGAGATGAGCTTCGCGCCCGAGCCGCGCACCCGCATTCGCGCGCCCGAGGCGGCGGTGTACATCGCCATCGCGGCATTGGTGGCGATCGCGCTCCTGCGGCGGAGACAATAGCGGCCGATGCCGTCCGGTCTCTCCGAATTCGCCGAGGTGGCGGTGCCTGTCGCGGTACACGGCACGTTCACGTACGCAATCCCGCCCGAGTTGCGCGACGCGGTGCGCCTCGGCTCGCGCGTCGAAGTTCCGTTCGGCGCGAAGCGGAACACCGGATTCGTGGTCGGTCTCCTGGATGCTGCGCCCGAGGGAAGCAAGATCAAGCCGATCCACGCGGTGCTGGATGATGACGAGCCGGCGCTGCTGCCTGAGATCATCGAGCTTTGTCGCTGGGCCGCCGAGTACTACATCGCGCCGCTCGGCGAGATGCTGCGCGTGGCGCTTCCGGCGAATATGTCCGCGCGAGGCAAGCGGGAACTCTCGCTCGTCGCCGATGAGTCGATGATCGCTGCAGCCATCTCCTCGGAGCAAGTTCTCGACGCCGATCTGCCTCTGGTAAATGAGTTGCGACGCCGTCCATTGCCATTCGCCACCGCACTCGAAGCGAGCTCGCGATCGTCGATCGAACGGCTGCGCGATGCGGGGCTAATCACGATCGGCGATCGCGTGACTGACGCGAAAGGCGTCCGTTATGACCGCTTCGTCATCCTCGAGAGCGTGCCGGCTGGATTGACGCCGAAGCAGCAGCAGGCGGTCGATGTGCTGTCCGCGCGAGGCGTGGAGATGTCCGTGCGCGCGATGGAGAACGCCGGCGTCAGCGCGGCGGTGCTGTCGGCGCTGGCGAAGAAGAACATCGTCCGCATCGAACGGCGCGCGCGGCGGCATACGCTCGACGCCTTTCTGGCGGGACTCGATCCAGCCAGTGTCGGCGAGATCCGGCATTCGCTCGAACAGACCGCGGCCATCGAAACGATTCGCAAATCGCTCGGCACGTTCGCGCCGTTTCTGCTCGAAGGAGTCACCGGAAGCGGCAAGACCGAGATCTACATCGAGTTGATGCGCGACGCCGTGAGGCGAGGGGAGCAGGCCTTGCTGCTGGTCCCCGAAATTTCGCTGACGCCGGTGTTCGCGTCGCGATTGAAGGAACGCTTCGGCGAACGGATCGCGATTCTGCACAGCAGCCTCTCGGCGAGCGAACGTTTCGACCAATGGTGGCGCGCGCGCCGCGGCGAGGTCGACGTCGCCATCGGTCCACGCTCGGCTCTCTTCACACCCTTCCAGCGACTCGGACTCCTCGTTGTCGACGAAGAAGGCGACGCCGCTTACAAGCAGGATGAGACGCCGCGCTACAACGCCCGCGATCTTGCCGTTGTCCGGGCGCAATTTCGCAATATCCCGGTAGTCCTCGGCTCCGCAACTCCGTCCCTCGAATCGCGCGAGAACGCCGCGCGCGGCAAGTACACACTGCTGCGGATGACCTCGCGCGTCGAGGCGCGCCCACTGCCGGAAGCGGACGTCATCGACATCCGCAAAGAACGCGCGGAAAAAGAGGACAAGGGCTTCGTCATTTTCAGCAGTCCGCTGAAAGACCAGCTCAAAGAGACCTTCACGGCAGGGGAGCAGGCCATCATCCTGATCAATCGCCGCGGCTACGCGCCGTATCTCTTGTGCCGCGAATGCGGACACGAGTTCCGCTGCCGCGATTGCAGCGTGACGCTGACCGTGCACCGCCGCGCCGGAATGCTCATTTGCCACTACTGCGGGCTGCGCAAACCGATTCCTGCGCTCTGTCCCTTGTGCAATGGCGAAGTCCTCCAGCCGATCGGCTTCGGTACGGAA
This sequence comes from Acidobacteriota bacterium, assembly GCA_019247495.1. Classification (GTDB taxonomy): domain Bacteria; phylum Acidobacteriota; class Thermoanaerobaculia; order Gp7-AA8; family Gp7-AA8; genus JADGNZ01. The sequence continues at coordinate 609 of JAFAOU010000063.1, read as the reverse complement.
AAAGTGGAGGAACGTTTCCGCCGCGACTTTCCCGAAATCACAGTGGACGTCCTCGACCGCGATTCGACGCGCAAGAAAGGGGAGCTGGTTCGCATCCTGGATCGCTTCCGAAGAAAGGAAACACAAGCGCTGATCGGCACACAGATGCTGAGCAAGGGCCATCATTTCCCCAGCGTCACCCTCACTGCCGTCCTGAACGCCGACTCGATCCTCGGCTACCCCGATTTTCGCTCCGCCGAAAAGACGTTCTATCTGTTGACGCAAGTGGCCGGCCGCTCCGGCCGCGGCGAGTTGCGGGGCAAAGTGCTGATCCAGACCGCGTTCCCGACTCATTACGCAATCCAGCACGCCCTCCGCCACGACTATGAGGCGTTCTACAAAGCCGAAATCGAATTCCGCAAAATGTTTCATTACCCGCCGGTGACGTCAATGATCGCCATCCTCTTCCGCGGCGAACAATTGTCGGACGTCGACCGCGCTGCGTTGGATGCCGGCCGCCGCCTCGAAGAGTCGATTCGCCCCCTGACCGGCACCCGCATCCAAGGCCCCGCTCCGGCTCCGATGTCCCGGATCAAAGGCGTCTACCGCTACCAAATCCTCCTCCGCTCC
>JAFAOU010000180.1 GCA_019247495.1 Acidobacteriota bacterium | reverse complement strand
GATTTCCTTCTCAACCCGTTCGGGCAAAACGCTCATATGTCCTGACAACAAAAAAAGCGGCCGAATCGGCCGCTTTCGATAGGTTGTTGCTCGAAAGCTGACGGATGATACCACGTTGCAGCGAACCGTCACAACGCCGTGAACGTGCGACGGATTCCGCTGCGCAACGCGGGTTAACTACTCTCCCGGTAAGCTGAAAACGTCGTACTCGACGGACGCAACCCGGTTGTCGCAGCGGATCGAAGCAAGGGCCTGCTCGCTGACCACCGCCGCAAAGCCGGGCAAGGTGTCGTACACGAACTCTGGTGAAAAGTCGTACTTCGCTGCCAGTTCCGCCGTAACGGCCTTGGCATCTGTCCCCGATCGGTATCCAAAGATGTATCCGGGCGCCCGGTCCTGCGGACGTGCCGAACGAAGCGGCGCCGGAGCGCTGCACGGTGGCGTCAATCGATGCCCGAGAGGTTCTGAGGTACGTCTGCGGCCCGGCGCCACGGAATCATTCGAAGCGAGAGCCGAATGTCCGTTCTCGGGTGCCGTCGGGAGATTGCAGCCCATTGTGAGGAGCAGTGCGAATGGGAACAATAAATGGCGAGGGGTCAGGGGATCTCCGACAAAAAACTACGGCCGCGCGAGGCGCGGCCGTAGTTCAAAATCGCTGCTGAATCTTAGAACTGGTGCTTCACAGCGCGGTGAATCGTCGTGCCCGATTTGCAGGCGGCGACGTCCGGGCTGTAGATGCAGGTGATGGCGTTGTTCGTGAGAGGAATCAGGTACTGCGGCTCGAGCGTGGTCGGGTCGTTGGTCTGGTTGTCGAGCGACGAGCCGAAGGCGAAGAACGCCGGGCAGCCGGTCGGGCAACCGTTCGCCTGAGCGTCGGAGGTCGGGGTCGTACCGCCCTGCTGGAAGACCACGTACGCGCCCGTGGCGGTTGCACTCTTCGTGAAGGTGGGGAAGATCGTAGCGGAGCCGACCTGGCCCTGGACGGAGCCGAGCGGCTGGAGGGTGAAGCTGCTCTGCGCGAGCTGCGTGCCGGTGCCGCTGAACAGCGTGGCCGTGATCGTCGTCGTCGAGAACTGCGACGCGTTCACAAAACCGAGGTTGGTGCGGTACTGGTCCGTATTGCGGATGCCGGTGACGAAGACCTTATCGAGGCCGGCGCCAGAGGCGGATTCAGAGACGAAGTTGTACCAGGGAATGCCGGAGAAGAGCTGGCCGGTAGTCGGCGCCGTATTCGTATCGGCGTTCAGAGCGACGGAGTAGATGCGGGTCTCGACGCTGATGTTGCGGTAGTTGGCGTTGAGGCCGGTGGTCTGGTCGGGCGTACAGTCCGCGCCCGCCTTACAAGCGTTGAAGATGAGCTGACCGAGGGCCGAGGGCTGGTTCAGCGTGTTCTTCACGAAATCCTTCAGTTCGCGGCGCTCACGAGGCAGGAGGGTCAGGATTCTCGGAAACGGCGTCTGCGTTCCTGCGGCTCCCGTTGCCAAAATGACCGAGACATCGACGCTGTCATCACTCAGGTTCGCGATGAAAACGTCCGAGACGAAGGTGGCGGATGAACTCGAGATGTGACCGGCTGCCGGAACGTAAACCTGGTCGGCCGCGCGGAAGTTGCTGGCCATCGCCGCACCGGCGAACAACGTGATCGCCGCGGTAACGGCCAACTGTTTCACTTTGAACATATTCTCCCCTTTTGCTACGAGTTTTGTGTGATCAGACTGCCTCGATCGGAAAGTGCGTACGCATTCTAAACGACTTCGAAGGCGCTAAAAAAATGAATTGCAAATGGTGATACGGTCCAACGGAACGGAATGTCACGTCGCGGAGCTGTGAGGCTTTTTGACCGGACTATGCGATTGTAGCATGACGTCCTGCGATCATGAACGTCACGTTTCTTGCCGAGGACGAAGGAACCAGACTCGACCGCGCCCTTGCCGCGCGGATGCCGGAGCATAGCCGAAGTTTCCTCGCCCGTCTCATCGATGAAGGACGTGTGATGCTCGATGGGAGGCCCGCGCCGCGGCCTTCGGTACGCGTCGCGGAGGGGCAGAACGCTACGATCGACATCCCGGCGCCCTCTCCCACTTCCGCCGAATCGCAGGAGATCCCGCTCTCGATTCTGTTTGAAGACAACGACCTTGTGGTCATCGATAAACCGGCCGGACTTGTGGTCCATCCGGCCGCCGGCCACGCCGACCGAACGCTCGTGAACGCCCTGCTGTTTCACGTGCGCGATCTGAGCGGCATCGGCGGCGAGCTGCGTCCCGGCATCGTCCACCGGCTCGACAAAGACACGAGCGGCGTGATGGTCATCGCGAAGAATGACAACGCGCACCGCAAACTCACCGCCGCCTGGCCGACCGACGCCGTGCGCAAAGAATACGTGGCCATCGTCTACGGAACGCCCTCGCGGATGCGCGGCACGATCGACGCGCCAATCGCGCGCGATCCGCGCAACCGCAAGCGCATGGCCGTCGTCGCCGGCGGCCGCAACGCCATCACCGACTACGAAGTGATCGAGCAGCTGCGCCACGCGTCGGTGATCCGCTGCATTCTCCGCACGGGCCGCACGCACCAGATCCGCGTGCATCTGAAATCGCTCGGTCATCCGATCATCGGCGACCCTGTCTACTCCGGTCCGCAGTGGCGCGGGATACAGGACAAGAGGCTGCAGAAAGCGATTTCCGGGTTCGGTCGGCAGGCTTTGCACGCAGCTCATCTTGCGATCTCACATCCAAAGACGGACGAGCAGATGAGTTTCACGGCGCCGCTGCCGGACGACATGCGCGACTTGATTCTCGCGCTGCGCTAGCGCCACGGCCGGCTGAGCGCGAAACCTCGGGCTTCTGCTGCACACGCTCCGTGTAGTTTGCGCGGCAGAACCTTGCTACCACTGCGGTGCCGGAGCCTTGGGCGATCTACGCCGCCGGCCGTGCCTGCCGGAAATCTTTCCAAGCGCGCTTCGTTACGCCAACGGATGAAAGCGAGACAGACCCGCGAAGTCCGCATCGGCAACGTCACCATCGGCGCGAATTACCCCATCGCCGTGCAGTCGATGACGGCAACGAAGACCCAGGACATCGCCGCAACAATCCGCCAGGTGGAGTTGCTCGAAGCCGCCGGCGCGGACGTGATCCGCATCGCCATCGACACGCCGAAAGACGTGACCGCGCTCGCCGAGGTCCGCGCGGCGCGGCCGAACGCGAATCTCGTCATCGACCTGCAGGAAAATTACCGCCTCGCCGAGCGCGTCGCGCCATTCGTGCAGAAGCTCCGCTACAACCCCGGTCACCTCTACCACATCGAACGCGACAAGCCGGTCAGCGAGAAAGTAGCGTATCTCGTCGACGTCGCCCGCGCGCACGGCTGTGCGATCCGCATCGGCGTCAACGCCGGTTCGGTCGATCCGGAAAAGCTCGACAAGTATCCGAAGCACGATTCGATTTCGCCGATGCTCGACTCCGCGCTCGAACATTGTTTGATGCTCGACGACCTCGGCTTCAATCAGTACGTGGTCTCGTTGAAAGATTCCGATCCGAACAAAGTGATCGACGCAAACATCCGCTTCGCCGAGGCCCGGCCAGACGTCCCGCTGCACCTCGGCGTCACCGAGGCCGGCATGCCGCCCGACGGCATCATCAAAACGCGCGTCGCATTCGAACAGCTCATCACCCGCGGCATCGGCGACACGTTACGCGTCTCGCTCACGCTGCCGTTCGAGAACAAAGGCGACGAGATCACCGTCGGCCGTCAGATCCTCAAAGACATCGCCAGCGGCCGCTTCCGCTCCGTGGCGCGCTTCGAACAGAAGGGGATGAACATCATTAGTTGTCCCTCCTGCTCACGCGTCGAGAACGAAGCCTTCATCGATCTCGCGCAAAACGTCCGCGAGATGACGACGTATGCGAAGGAGCACGACATCACGATCGCGGTGATGGGCTGCCGCGTAAACGGACCGGGCGAAACGGACGACGCGGACCTCGGCATGTGGTGCGCGCCGACCTATGTGAACCTGAAGCGCGGCCCGGAGTCGCTCGGCCACTACACATACGACGAGATCCTCGGCCGCCTGCGGGTGGAGCTCGACAAATTGATCGATGAGAAGCGAGGCGTCCTCGTTTGAAACGCATCCCCTACCTCATTCTCTCGCTCGTCATCATCGTGGCGGATGCGTGGACCAAGTGGCTGGTCTCCTCGCGTATCGATCTTCATGAGTCGATTCCGCTGATTCCGGACTTCCTCCAGCTCGTACACGTTCGCAACACCGGCGCAGCATTCGGCATCGGGGCGAACGCCGACTCGCGAATTGTCCCGCTGCTGCTCAACCTCGGCGCGATCGGCGTTTTCTTCGTCGTGGTCGCGTACGCCTTTCGTGCGGCGGTCACCGATCGCGTGCTCCAAACCGGGCTGCACCTGATCCTCGGCGGCGCGATCGGAAACCTGATCGACCGTTTCCGCCTCGGCTACGTTGTCGATTTCGTCGACGTCTTCGTGAAGTCTCACCACTGGCCGGCATTCAACGTGGCCGATTCGGCGATCTGCGTCGGGATCGCGCTACTCTTTCTCGATATGAGAAAGAAGCCGGACTCCAACGACGTCACTGCGGCGGAGACTGCGTCGTAGGCTCGGGATCGAGCGTGACGTCGACTTCGCCCGGCACCTGCTTGTACGCGCCGCCGGTACGCTCGTCGATCCGATCGGCGCCGGCATTCGCGACTGATTTCCCGATCGCATAACCGGCCGAGGCAGCATCGTCCACCGACATCGGCGTCACGGAAGTGACCACGACGCTGACCAGCGCACCGAGTACGCCCGCCGGGACCGCCGCCGCCCTGTTGGCTTCGATCGCATGGGAAAGCTCCCGGTGAAAATCGACGCGCCTCGCTAGATATCCCTCTTTCGCCAGCGTAATGCTGCACGGCGAAGCCGCGCGCGGGACGGTGATGGTGGCTGGCGTCACGCCGCCATACAGCGGAGCACTGCCGCAATCGACCGATACCACCGCCCCCGCCGGCGTCGAGCGCACCGGGATCTGCTCAGTAGTCTCATTGATCATCGTCGCGCACCGGGCGGAGGAGAGGACGACAACGGCAGCGAGGAGAGCGCGTTTCATGGCTGGGTATGGTACGCGATCGCAGCGCCGGCGGGCGTAGCGCCGGCGGCCCGCCGGCTGGACCGCCGCCGGCTCGGCGGCGCGTTCCGAGGTACACTCGCGTTCCCACACACGCATCGCGCTTTCTCTGCGCGAAATGCCCAGACAACTTATCCCGTACGACGATTTCATCCGGAAAAAGATCCGCTCACGCGGTTACCTGCCGCACTGGGAGTTGGACGGCGCGACGTACTCCCTCACCTACCGGCTACATGACTCATTGCCGAATTACGTTCTGCAGCAGCTGCGTGATGAAAGGGAATCAATGATCCGCCAAAGAACGGGCGGCTTGCGTCAGCCGACAGCAATTGAGCGATTCGACGTTGAAGAGGCCTTTGCATTGCGCCTCGATGACGAACTACATGTCGGGCGCGGCAAGTGTCATCTGCGCAATACCGCTCTCGCAGACGCAATCGTCGAAAACCTTCATCATTTTGAGGGAACTCGATACTCGCTGTACGCGTGGTGCGTGATGCCGAACCATGTACATGTGGTTTTCCGACCCTTTGAAGGCGATAGCCTGGAGCGGATTCTTCATTCGTGGAAGTCGTTTACGTCGCACCGGGCGTCAGGAATCGTGGGCACGCGAACGCTGTGGGCTCGCGAGTACTACGATCGAATGATTCGCGATGAGCGGCATTTCTTCGATGCAGTCGCGTACGTTCGGCACAATCCAATCAAGGCAGGGCTGGCGGGGTGGAGGTGGGTGGGCTGAACCGCCGGCGAGCCGCCGGCGGTCCAGCCGGCGGGCCGCCGGCGCTACAGGTCTTACGCCGTTTCCGCAGGCGGCGCTGACTCTGTCAACTGTTTCTGCGCCATCGCGGCCATGCCCATCAAGCCGCCCATGCCCATCGATTCGACTGCAGTCGACGGCACGATCATCATCGCGCCCTTTTCCTTGAGGCCTTCATAGAGCATGTTCATGGCGCGCAAATGGAGTGCGGTCGGATTGTCGTGATACGAGATCGAGGCGGTCTGGAACAACTTCGCGATCTCCACTTCCGCTTCGCCGAGGATGACGCGGGCGGCTTTCTCGCGCGTGGCTTGCGCTTCGCGCGACATTGCATCCTGCAGCGCGTCGGGGATGATCACGTCGCGCATCTCCACCGACTGCACGGTCACGCCCCACGGATTGCAGCGGTTGTCGATCAGTTCCTGGAGTTGCTCTTCGATCTTCTCGCGGCCGCGCAGCAGGTCGCTGAGGGACGTGCGTCCGATGATGTCGCGCAACGCAGTCTGCGCCGCCCAGCTCACCGCCTCCTGATACTGCTGCACTTCCAGCGCCGCCTTCTCCGCGTCATAGACCATCCAGAAAAGGACCGCATCGACGTTGACGGGCACAGTATCGGACGTCAGCGTCTGCTCGGCAGCGAAACTGGTCGTGATCACGCGCTGATCGATCCACGACGAAACCGTGTCGATGAACGGCACGATCCAGAAGAGGCCGGGGCCATGCAGCCCCGTGAACTTGCCGAGGCGAAGGACGACTGCCTTCTCCCACTGCTTGGCGATTTTCGGCGACTGCATGAGGATCAGGCCCACGATGATCCCGCCGATGAACCAGAACGGATTCCCGGTAGTGATGAGCATCCCCAATCCCGCGAGAAAGAAAACGAGGAGCACGAAAATCGCCACGATGTTCGGGCGGGGACCGTTGAAGGGGCGGACGCGTTCTCTGTTTGCTGCGACGACGGGAAACATGATCAGTTTTCTCCTTCCTTCAGTCGCCGCGTGAGCTCTTTGACGGCTTCGCGCGGCGAATATCCGAGGGCTGCAGAATCGGTGAGGAAGCGGTCGATGTGCGCGTGCAGGCGGCGCTCGCGATGCCCGGCATGCGCCGACTTCGGCACGCTGTCGGCGATGAAGGTCCCCACGCCGCGTTGCGTCACGAGCACTCCCTCACGCTCGAGCGTGACGTAGACCCTGGCCACAGTGTTGGCGTTGACGCGAAGATCGACCGCAAGTTGCCGAACGGTCGGCAACTGGTCGCCGGGACGAAGGCGGCCGGTGGCGATAGCCACGCGGATGCCGCGCTCGAGTTGCGCATAAATCGGCGTGCGGTCGCTGGCATCGATGGAAATAGGGACAGTCACTCCGTTGTCCTCTTGTACTACTAATTTAGTACATCTTTTCCAGAAGTCAAGGGGCATTTGACAGTACTGCGGAAATCGCATACAAAGCGCCGGTCCAATTTCATCAAATAACCACTCCGGCCCACGGTGGCATCGCGTGTCCGAAGGAGATTCGTATGAGGAACGTGTGTACCGCTGTTGCCCTGTCACTGCTGTTCGCCGCCGGCGCTTCCGCGGCGACATTCACGGTGACGAACACCAACGACAGTGGCCCGGGGTCGCTCCGGCAGGCCATCACGGACGCGAATGCAGCCGCTCCAGCCACGGTCGCATTCAGCATCGGATCGGGTATTCAGACGATCACTCCGCTCACCGTTCTTCCGAACATCGCCGAGAATGTGACCGTCGACGGAAGTACGCAGCCCGGCTATTCCAGCACGCCACTGATCGAGTTGAACGACTCATCGCTCGCGGTTGCCTCTTCCGGAACCTGCCTGCAATCCCAGGGGACAATCCGGGCATTGGTCCTGAATCGTTGCGCTGGAACCGCGGTATTCGCGAAGGCCGGAAGTGTTTCAGCGTGCTACATCGGCACCGATCCGACGGGGCATGTGGCACAGCCAAACAACAAGGGCATCTTCGCCGCCGGCCTTCAACCTGCTCAGATCGGAGGCAACCTCATCTCCGGCAATGGCGTGAATATCATGGTGGCATCAAACGGAACTGAGATCGTTAATAACAGAATTGGTACCGACAGCACAGGCGAGGCAACTTTCGGTCTATCTTCTAGTACGTCAGTGATAATCGAAAATGGGCAGGACATATCGATCCACGATAACCTCATCGCAGGGAGCGCGCTGGAAATCGAATGCTTCAATGCTGACGGCGTTCGCATCAACAACAATCGCATAGGGATCAGCGCTTCCGGCCGTGCGCTGCCGGGTACGCTCGGTATTCACCTTTACCATACCAGCCTTGCGCAGATCGGAACCGAGGGTGGAAATGTAATCGCGTTCAACGGAGGGGTGGGAATTCAGATCGAAGAAACCTCGATCCGCAACACGATCCGAGGTAATTCCATCCACCACAACGGGAGGATTGGAATCGATCTTATGACATCCTCCTCCTACGATGGCGTCACACCGAACGATTTAGGGGACGGCGACTCCGGCCCGAACCTTTTGCAGAACTATCCGATCCTGACAAATGCGACGTCGGTCGGCCTTCAAACGACGATTACCGGCACGCTCAACACCGCCGCCAATCAGCTTTTCACCCTCGATTTCTATAACAGCGGGCAATGTTCGAGCTCCCCCTTTGCAGAGCAACAGGGAGAGGGAGAGACGCCACTCGGGTCCGCAACAGTGCAGACTGACGCCAACGGTAACGGTACCTTCACCGCCACCTTCGCCGTAGGCCTCACAAGCGGGTCAGCGGTAACCGCGACCGCTACGGACTCTTTCGGCAACACGTCCGAATTTTCGTCCTGCCGCAGCGTACAGGGCGCGGGAACATTTGTTCTCAGTGCGTCCACAAATGGCATCAATGAAGGAGATGCCCCCGTAAGTGTCTTTGTGAACCGCACGGACGGTACCGCCGGCGCGGCGAGCGTGAGCTACACCACGGCGAATGGAACGGCGACGGCCGGAAGCGACTACACCGCCACTTCGGGCACGCTTTCGTTCGCCGACGGCGAATCGTCAAAGTCGTTCTCGATCCCGATTACGAACGACCTCATTTATGAAGGTAATGAGACATTTACGGTGGCGCTCAGCGGAGCCACCAACGGGACATCGATAGGAAAGCCATCTACGCAGACGATCACCATCTTCGACAGAGAACAGCAGCCGGCCTTCTCCATCGCCGATGCTTCACTCACCGAGGGAAACAGCGGCACCACGAATATGACGTTTACGGTGACCCTCACTGGTTCCACAACAGTCCCCGCAACGGTGCAATACAGCACCCAATCGAACTCAGCATTCGCCGGATTGGACTACCAGCCGGTCAGCGGAACCCTGACATTCAACGTCGGAGAGACGCAGAAGACGATCAGCGTGCCGATCTTGGGCGACACGAACGGTGAGTCCGACGAAACCTTCTTCGCTTATCTCTTCTCCTCGAACAACGCCACAATCGCGCGCACCCCCGCGGTCGGCACGATCGTCAACGACGACCCCGTTGCCGTCGTAACCGCGAGCGACGTCAGGGTCGTCGAAGGAAATGACGGCATCACCAACGCGGTGATCACTCTGACCGCCGCGCAGCCGTTCTCCGGCGAGATCGACTATTTCACCAGCGACGGGACGGCGATCAACGGCAGCGATTACACGTTCCGCTCAGGCGTCGTCCGCTTCAACAACGAGACCACGAAAGCGATCGCCATTCCGATCGTCGGCGATCCCTCGGTGGAAGGCGACGAGACCTTCACGGTTCAACTATCGCTGTTCAATTCCGGCTCTCAGATCTTCTTCACACTGGCCCGGCCCAGCGTCACGGTCACGATCGTCAATGACGATGCCGGGATTGGTCCGGCGCGCCTCAGCATTCCGACGGGCGGCGCTTCGCTGCTCACGGTCAACCTCGGGGGAACCTCACCGCAGACGGTCACCTTCACGTCTTCAAATCCGGATGTTGCCTCGATTCCCGGAACGGTCCAGGTCAACGGCCCCACGCACGTCGACGTAATCGCCGGCCAGCCGGGAGACGCCACGATCACCGCGACGTTGCCGCCCTCTCTCGGCGGCATCACCACGACGATTCAGGTGTTGGTCTACGACCCGATCCACCTCGTGCTGACGCCGTCGCCGATCCATCTGACGGTCGGCGGCACGGCAACGATCCAGGCATCGTTCAATCCTGCCGTCAACGTCAGCGAGGCAGCGACAATGAGCACGGCGGGGCTGGGTGCGATCACGACGCCGGAACGCGTCGTCGTCGAGCCGGGGCGGAACGCGGCCTTCAGCATCACAGGCGTGAAGCGGGGCGACGTCATTCTCACTGCGACGCTCGGGCCGGCTCGCGGGAGCGCGACCACGTCCATCGAAATCCGGGTCGACGATGCCCCGACGACGCCGGTAATCACACAGGTTTCGCCCGCCACCGGTCCTCTGGCCGGTGGAACGAACGTGACCATCAACGGCGCGAACCTTCGCTCCGAATGCACGGTCCGCTTCGGCGGCATCCCCGCGGCGAACAGCATCTTCGTCAGCGCCAGCTCGATGACGGCCACGACGCCGGCGCATGCGCCAGGCCCGGTCGACGTGTCGCTCGCGTGCGGCGCCGATGCATTCAATTTCACCGATGGATTCACCTACCTCGCTGCGTCCGCAACGCTTTCGAACATTTCGCCGAGCTTCGGCTCGACCGCGGGCAATACCCTCGTGACGATCACGGGAACGAACATCGCCAGCGGTTGCTGGCCGTTCTTCGACGCAATCCCCGCGCGTGCGGCGATGGCGAACGGTCCGGCCGCGATGATCGCGACGACTCCAGCGCATGCGGCCGCGGCGACCGTGCCGGTCGTCCTGCGCTGCTCGGGCGCCGCCGACGTATCTCTCGCCGACGCCTTCACATACTCCAGTACCGCGGAGTCATCGCCGGTCACCACGGGCGTCGATCCGCTGGTCGGCTCACCCGGAAAATCGGTAACGATCAGCGGCGCGCGTTTCCGCCTCGATGACGCGGTCGCCTTCGATTCGGTTGCTGCCACGCTCCTTTCCACGTCACCCGGTACGCACGTCGTTCGCATCCCCGATCTGCCCCTCGGCAAGACCAGCATCACGGTGACGGACGTCGCCGGCCACGCATCGACGACCGGTCCCATCTTCACAATCGTCGAGCCGCAGCCGGCGCAGATCGACAGCGTTACGCCCACCGCCTCACGTCCGGGCAATGAGGTGACGCTCGACGGCAACGGCTTCCGGCCCGGCTACGCCTTTACGATCGGCGATCAACCGGCCGCCATTTTGACGATGACGTACACGCGCGTCGCGCTGCGCGTTCCGACGCTGAACGCCGGCTCGTACGAAGTCGACGTCCTGAACGCGGCCTCGAAGGTTGTCGCGGTCGGGCCGCAATTGAAAGTTCTCGCCGATGGGCTGGCCGTCACGCGCGTCTCCCCGACCTGCGCGACCACCGACGGCGGCGGTCGAATGACCATCACCGGCGCCGGCTTCGCAACGGGAGCGGCGGTCTCGTTTGATGGAGCGATTGCAGCCGGCGTTGTCGTCGTCGACCCGCAAACGATCACGCTCCCGCTTCCGCAGCTCCCGGCCGGCACCCCGCGCGTGATGGTTACGAATCCGAATGGCGACTGGACGTCATTGACGAACGCATTCAGCGTCACCTCGCCCTGGAATCCGAACGGCTGCTCGCCGCGTGCGCGTCCGGCGCGCCACTGACGACACTCGCAGCGAACTTACGAGCGCCCGGCGCACCTCCGCCGGGCGTTTTTTTTGGACGGGCTGATTCAGGGTTCCCCGACTTCTACTCCCCCAGTTTCGCTTTCAAGTCGCGCAGCTCCGTCATCAGCATCGCCACTTGCGATTCGAGGCGTTGCACGCGGACGGACAGCGGCTCGCCCGTCGAAGCAGGAGCCTCATCTTCGATCGATGGCGCCTCGACTACGGCACCGCCGAGGATGTGCGTCCAGCGCGCTTCTTTCTGTCCGGGGCGGCGCGGGAGCTCGCGGACGATCGCGTCATCACCGCTGCCGAGGCGTTGCAGGGTTGCTTCGACGTCATCGATTGCTTCGAAGGAATGGAGTCGATCGCTGCGTCCGCGCAACTCGCCAGCGGTTTGCGGGCCGCGGAGGAAGAGTAGCGCGATCACGGCCTTTGCGGGACGGTCGAGGTGCCAGGTTGCGTCGAGATTGTGGTCCCAACGCGTGGCGCGTCCGCCGAGGACTTTCCAGACCAGCTTCTCGTCCTGAAGGCGGTCGAGCGCGCGTTGCACTTGACTCTCGCCGACTTCCATGACCGGCTCGCGATTCGACTTCTGATTGCACGCGGCGATGAGCGCGTTGAGCGTCAACGGGTAGTACTCGGGTGTGGCGAGCTGCTTCTCCATCAGACATCCGAGGAGGCGGATCTCGATCGGATCGAGCTCTCGCGCGGGAAGCCGCCGCGGCTTGCGTTCACCATCGAGAGTCGTGACTGAGTAGGACATGGGGCTAGTAGATTAGTCGATCAGTAGATTAGTAGATCAGGTGAGGAAGCCGAGACTCCTGATCTACTCATCCACTCTACTAATCTACTAATCCACTAATCGACCCGCGCCCCGGATTTGCCGGTACAATGCGCTTTCCCCATGAAAACACGGCGCCCCTCGACGCGGATCATCCTCGTTTCTGCCATCCTCCTCTTTTCCCACCGTGCATTTGCCCAGTTTCTTCAGCAGGGGCCGAAGCTCGTGGGAACGGGTTTCATCGCGAACGCTCGACAAGGCGGCGCCGTTGCCTTCTCCGCCGACGGCAACACCGCGATCGTCGGAGGCAGCGACGACCGGGTAACAAGCATCAACGACGGCGTCGGCGCGGCGTGGATCTGGATCCGGAGCGGAGCATTCTGGATTCAGCAGGGTCCTAAGCTTGCCGGCGTGGATGCCCTGGGATCCGCTCGCCAGGGAACATCCGTGGCCATCTCCGCGGACGGCAACACCGCCATCGTCGGGGGACCGGGCGACAACCTCAGCTCCGGCGCCGCGTGGATCTGGACCAGGAGCGCAGGAGTCTGGACCCAGCAGGGACCGAAGCTGGTCATCATTGGCGGCCGGAGCCAGGGCACCTCCGTTTCCCTCTCCGCCGATGGAAACACGGCCATCATCGGAGCACCGGACGACCACAACGGCGTTGGTGCCGCGTGGGTGTGGACTCGGAACGGAGGAGTCTGGACCCAGCAGGGTCCCAGCCTGGTGAGCGCGGGCGTCGTTCGGCAAGGCCAGTCCGTCGCTCTGTCTGCTGACGGCAACACAGCCATCATCGGAGCGCCGTTTGACAGCAAGGGTGGCGACGCCGCCTGCGTCTGGACGAGAAACGGAGGAGTCTGGAGTCAGCAAGGGAACAAGCTCACCGCTGTGAGCTTCGGCTCCTCCTCCAGGCAGGGCACTTCCGTTGCCATTTCGGCCGATGGCGATACGGCAATCGTCGGAGGGCCGGGAGACAACAACGACACCGGAGCGGCCTGGATCTGGACACGAAACGCCGGAGTATGGACGCAACAAGGGAAGCTGTTCGGCTCGGACGCGACGGGAGGTGCGCGACAAGGCACCGCCGTTTCGCTATCGGCCGACGGGAACACCGCCCTGGTCGGAGGGCCGGGAGATACGAGCCGCGCGGGCGCAGTATGGGTCTGGACGAGAACGGAAGGACTCTGGCGGCAGAGTGGGAAGCTGACCGTCACCGGCCCCGTGGATGCCGATACATTCGACGGCCTGGGGGTTTCGGCCGCCCTGTCCGCAGACGGCAACACGGCCATCGCCGGAAGGAACGGCGATGACAGCTTCACCGGCGCGGCGTGGGTCTGGACACGGAGTGGTGGAACCTGGAACCAGCAATCGAAGCTGGTCGGCGCGGGGGCGCAAGGATCCATTTCTCAGGGATCCGGCGTAGCCGTTTCCGGCGATGGAAACACGGCCATCGTCGGAGCGATCGGCGATCACTACCGCGCCGGCGCGGCCTGGATCTGGACGCGGAGCGGCGGATTCTGGACTCAACAGTCCATCAAGCTTGTCGGTTCCGGCGCCGTGGGAAGGGCTCAACAGGGAAGCTTTGTCGCCATCTCGGCCGATGCCAATACCGCCCTGGTCGGCGGATTCGCCGATGACGGGGGAAAGGGCGCCGTATGGGTCTGGACGCGAGAAAACGGGATATGGACCCAGCAGGGGACCAAATTGGTCGGCTCGGGTGCCGTGGGCGCCGGCCTGCAAGGGATCTCCGGCGCCCTCTCCGCAGACGGCAACACCGCCATCATCGGAGGGTTCGGCGACAACGGTAGCTTGGGTGCCGCCTGGGTGTGGACGAGGAGCGGTGGGATTTGGATCCAGCAAGGACCGAAGCTGTCCGGCTCTGGTGCCGTAAGATCCTCCGTCGCCGTGAATCAGGGATTTTCGGTAGCCCTTTCTGCGGACGGAAACACGGCGATCGTGGGAGGAGCAGGCGACGACCAGGGCAAAGGCGCCGCATGGGTCTGGACCAGGAGCGAAGGAGCGTGGACCCAGCAAGGGCCCAAACTGGTCGTCTCGGACACTGCAGGCGCTGCAGGGCTCGGATTTGCGGTGTCCCTTTCCGCCGACGGAAACACTGCGCTCCTCGGGGGAATCCACGACAACATTTCCCTCGGAGCGGCATGGATCTGGACCAGGAGCGCCGGGATCTGGACCCAGCAGGGACCAAAACTCGTTGGATCCGGCGCCGTGGGGATGGCCTACCAGGGATATTCAGTCTCCCTCTCCGCCGACGGCAACACAGCTCTCATCGGAGGGTATTACGACAACAACACCGCTGGAGCGGCCTGGGTCTGGAAGAAAAGCGGCGGCATCTGGACCCAGTTCGGACCGAAGCTGGTCGGCGCGGGCGCCGTCGGGCCGGCGGGGCAGAGCGCTTCCGTCTCCCTTTCCGCCGACGGCCGCACGGCGATCGTCGGAGGCTTTGCCGACGACAGAACCGCCGGGGCGGCGTGGGTCTTCGCGGTTCCGCAGAGGCAGCGCGCAATCAAACATTGATCACGGCGAACGTGGCCGGACGAGCTGTGCGTACGCGCCCGAAATAGTTGTCGACGCGCATGCCCGCCTTCTCGGCGAGCGACCGGAACGTGGTCATCTTTCCACCGAACACGTTCAGCAGATTGCCGCGACGTTCCAGCCGGTAGTCGCGGGCCAGCGCGCTTGGATTCGTGGAGCGCCCGACCAGCGGACGGACTCCCGCAAACGTTGAGGCGATGTCGTCGCGTCCGATCGGATCGCGAACGTAGCGGTTGAATCGTGCGATCAAATAGTCGATCTCGGCTTCCGTCGCCGACACATGTTCGAGCGAGCCGCTGTGCATGATCTCCGTCGTGCCGACGAGCGTTGTCCCCTTCCACGGCAGGACGAAGAAGACGCGACGATCGCTCACCGACTGCAGCAGCATTCCCGCCTCGGCCACCCGATGCTTGAGCACCAGATGCGACCCGCGGACGAGCGACAGCCGGTAGCGCGAGCGGATGCGGTTCTCCGAAAGTAGCGCGTTCATCCACGGGCCGGCCGCGTTCACGACAAAGTCGAAACGCTCCTCACCGCTTGCTCTGCCGACGATCCACTCCTTTCCGCTGCGGCGAAGTGAAATCACGCGCGTCACTTCGCGCACCGTCGCGCCTTCGTGAATCGCCGAATCGACGACGAGCCGCGCCAGCGCGTAGTCGTCGACTTGGGCATCGAAATATGTAAACCCGCCGCGCAGACCAGCGCGCGCCAGCGGAAGACGTTCGATCAACTCGTCCGCGCTCAGCGAGCGATGCGGCGCAATGTTGTTGCGGCCGGCCAGCAGGTCGTACAACGTCAACCCCGCGCGGATGGTGAATCGGCTGCGGGGACTGTCGCCGTACACCGGCAGCAGGATTTCAATCGGCTTCACCAGGGACGGCAGATGCTCCAGCAGCCAGGCGCGATCACGCAGCGATTCGCGGACGAGTCCGAAGTGCAATCGCTCGAGGTAGCGGATGCCGCCGTGGATCATCTTGGTCGTGGCCGACGACGTCTGCGCGCCGCAACGGCCTTTCTCGAACAACGTGACGTCGTAATCGCGCCGCGCCAGTTCCCACGCGATGCCCGCGCCGTTGATCCCGCCGCCGATGACTGCAAGCCGCACGGTGCGATCGTACCGTTTTTCGCGCGACGCAAATCAGCCGCCGTCTCACCTTGGCGCACGCTTTGAAACGGCTGAGCCGCAATGGCGATGGAGCTCGTTCAGCCGAACGAAGAAATCCGCACGGAACCGCGCGACGATCTCGCGGTCATGCTCACCGGCGGCGGCGCGCGCGCGGCCTACCAGGTCGGCGTCATCAAAGGGCTGGCCCGGCACTTCCCCGATCTTCGCTTTCAGATCATCACCGGCGTCTCGGCCGGCGCGATCAACGCCATTTTCCTGGCCGCACATGATGGGCCGCTGCGCGAAAGTGCAGACGATCTGGCCAATCTCTGGTGCTCGCTCGAATGCCGCCACGTCTTCCGGCCGAACTACGCCGCCCTGCTGCCGTTCCGCACGGCGTTCAAAGCGATCCTTCCGCCGCGGATGTCGAAACGTCCTCACGGATTGCTCAACGCCGGCCCGCTGGCCGAGACGCTTCGCGGCGCCTACCACTGCCCCATCCGCAATCAGCCGATCGATGGCATTCGCCGCAATCTGGCCCGCGGCGATCTGAAAGCGGTTGGCCTCATCGGACTCGATTACACGACCGGCCAGAGCGTGCGCTGGACGCAAGGCCGCGACATCGACGCGTTCGAAGGTCCGAACCGCCGCAGTGTGCAGACCGAGATCACCGTCGAACACGTTCTCGCCTCTGCATCGCTGCCATTCGTTTTTCCGGCGGTGAAAATCGAGCAGCGCTGGTACGGCGACGGTGGCATCCGCCTCGCCGCTCCTCTCTCCAGTGCCGTGCACCTCGGCGCGAGACGCATCCTGGCGATGTCGACCGGCTACCAGCGCACGCCCGACGAAGCGAACACGCCGGTCCTGCACGGCTATCCGCCCGCCGCCCAGATCATGGGTCAGCTCATCAACGCGATCTTCCTCGACGTCATCGATGAAGACGTGACGCGCATGGAACGAATGAACGAGATGATCTCGAAACTCGACGCCTCGCAGCGCAACGGTTTCAAAGCGATCGATCTCTTCGTCATGCGCCCATCCCTCGACCTCGGCCGGCTCGCGGGCGAGCACGAAAAGTACCTCCCGCGCAACATGAAGCTCCTCACCCGCGCCCTCGGCACGCGCGAGACCGAGTCGCCCGACTTCATCTCCATGTTGATGTTCGAGCCGCACTACACGACGGCACTGATCAAGCTCGGCGAAAACGACGTCGCCTCCCGCCTCGACGAGTTCCGCCTGTTCCTCGGCGAACCCGCCGCGGCGATCAGCGCGGTGTAGGCGCCGTCAACGCGATTTCATCTGCGACATCTGCGGATGAAGCTAAGTCCTCACGCCACCGCCGCTGCTTCGCGATACTGAATCTCGTACAGCTTCCGGTAAAGCCCGTCCTGCTGCATCAGCTCCTCGTGCGTGCCGCGTTCGCGGATTTCGCCGTGGTGGAAGACGAGAATCGTGTCGGCGGAGCGGATCGTGGAGAGGCGATGGGCGATGACAATGGACGTGCGGCCGGTCATCAGAGTCTGGATCGCTTCCTGGATCAACACCTCGGTCTCGGTATCGATCGAAGACGTCGCCTCGTCCAGGACGAGCACCGGCGGATTGAACGCCAGCGCGCGGGCGAATGAGAGAAGCTGTTTCTCGCCTACTGACAATCCCGCACCGCGTTCTTTGACCTCGGAGTCGTAACCGTTCGGGAGACGCTGGATGAAACGGTCCGCCTGCACGCGGCGGGCGGCTTCGCGGACGCGTTCGGGCGAGATGCTTTCGTCGCCGAGCGAGATGTTCTGCGCGATCGAGCCCGTGAAAAGGAAAAAATCCTGCTGGACGATGGCGAAGAGTGCGCGCAGCGACGTCACCGAGTATTCGCGGATGTCGATTCCATTGACCAGGATCTGGCCGCGCTGCGGTTCGTAAAAGCGCAGCAGCAGCGAAGTCACCGTCGTCTTTCCGGCGCCTGTGTGGCCGACCAGCGCGATGCGATCGCCGCGCTTCACGCTGAAGGAGACGTTCTTCAGCACCCACTCCGGTGAAGCAGGGGATGAAGCAGGGACGAGGGACGAGGGAGAGGCAACGGCAGGAGCATTTCCTCGTCCCTCGTCCCTCGTCCCTGCCTCGTTGTACGCGAAGGAGACGTCGCGGAACTCGATCGACTCGACGTGGTCGATCTCCAACTTCCCTTCGTCGAGGATGCGCGGCGGTGTGTCGAGCGTTTTGAAAATGCGTTCGCTCGCTGCCATCGCGGCCTGAAGAATGTTGTACTTTTCGGAGAGGTCGGAGATCGGCTCGTAAAAACGTTGCGCGTACTGGAAAAACGCGATCAGCGTCCCGATCGAGAGCATGCCGCGGAGCACCTGGCCGCCGCCGTACCAGACGATGAGTGCGAGTCCGATCGTTTCGATCAGCTCGATCACCGGATAGAAGATCGAGTAATAGAAAACGGATTGAAGGTTCGCGTCGCGATGACGCATGTTGAGCCCTTCGAACTTCTCCGCCTCGTCGGCCTCGCGATTGAAGAGCTGCACCGTGGCCATGCCGGAGATGTGCTCCTGCAGAAACGCATTGATCGCAGCGATGCGGACGCGCGTCTGCCGGTAGGTGATGCGCGCGCCTTTGCGAAACCAGGCGGAGACGAGAATGATCAGCGGCACGATCGAGAAGAGCACCAGCGCCATGCGCCAGTTCATCCAGAAAAGCATTCCCACGATGCCGAGGAGTACGAAGATGTCGCCGAAGATCGAGACGAATCCGGCCGTGAACATCTCGTTGAGCGCGTCGACGTCAGTGGTCACGCGCGTCATCAATCGTCCGACCGGATTGCGGTCGAAGAACTGGATATCGAGCTTCTGCAGGTGACCGAAGATCTGTTTGCGGAGGTCGTACATGATGTACTGCCCCATCAGATTCATCAGCACCATCTGCGTGTAGAGCACCGCGAAGCCGCCGAGCAGGACGATGAAGTAAATCGCCGACGCGAAGTTGATGCCGCTGATCGGATCGAGCGCCCAGCCGTGCCCCACCAGCCACGCGCCGATGCGCTGGCTGATGCCGGACACGTGCGACCCCTGCAACGGCTTCACATAGAGGTCGATCGCTACGGCCACAATGGCCGGTCCGGCGATCTCCATGATCGACGAGAGGATCACCAGGAAGACCGAAAACGTGGCGCGCGCGCGATACGGCTTCAGGTACCGCAGCAGCCGCCTCGCGAGATGCGGATCGAAGGCTTTTGCTCCTTCGTCTTCGTGTCGTTCGATATCAGCCATGGTCGTGTAGTGGATTAGGAGACGAGCACGAACTTTTCTGAACCCATGACTTCCTAGTCCACTGATCCACTAATCTACTAATCCACTGCCTCACGCAATTTCCTCGATCTCTTCCTCGAGCGTTTGGGTGCGATACAGATCGGCGTAGTAGCCGTTGCGAGGCAGAAGCGTGTCGTGTGTACCTCGCTCGACGATGCGGCCGTCATCGATGACGATGATCTGGTCGGCGTCCTTAACCGAGGAGACACGGTGGGAAACGATGAGCGCCGTCCTCCCCTTCCGAACCTCCCGCAACGCTCGCAGGATCTGCTCCTCGGTATTCGTATCGACGGCGCTCAGCGCGTCGTCGAGGATCAGGATGGCCGGTTCGCGCACGAGCGCGCGCGCGATGGCGGTGCGCTGCTTCTGCCCGCCGGAGAGCGTGATGCCGCGCTCGCCGATGACGGTCTCCAGTCCTTGCGGAAAGGCAGCGACATCGCCGGAGAGTCCGGCCATCGCGGCAGATTTCTGGACATCGTCAACAGAAGCCTCGCGCCGGCCGAAACGGATGTTCTCCGCGATCGACTCGGAAAAGAGAAACGTTTCCTGCGGCACGGCGCCGATCGAATGCCGCAATTGCGACGGCGGAAAGGACTCGATGGGCCGTCCGTCGATGACAATCGTCCCCGGCGGTGGCTCGAACGTGCGCGTGATCAGCGACAGCAGCGTCGATTTGCCGCTGCCGGTGCGGCCGACGATGCCGACTGTCTGTCCGGCATCGACGTGCAGATTGATGTCGCGCAGCGCCGGCCGCGACGCACCGCTGTATGTGAAGGTCAGATCGCGGATGTCGATCTCGCCGCGCAACGGCGCATCGAGCGGCTCGCCGGAATCGGCGCGTACATCCGGCTCGACCGTCCACACCTCGTGCAATCGAACCATCGACGCCATCCCGCGCTGGAAAAGATTCGTCACCCAGCCCAGCGCGATCAGCGGCCACACCATGCGCCCGAGGTAGAGCTGGAAGGCGATGAAACTGCCGATGGAGAGCGTGCCGCGAATCATCTGACGGCTGCCGAGGAAAAAGATGATGCCGAAGAGAGCCCCGATCATCGCGTGAAGTCCGGGATAGAAGAGCGCCGTCAGGCGGATCACCGTGCGATTGCGTTCGACAAACTCGCGATTCATGTTCGCGAACGTTTCCTGTTCCTTCCGCTCGCGTCCGAACGCGCGAACGACGCGGACACCGGCAAGGTTCTCCTGAACGCGCGCCGAGATGTCGCCGAAGTAGTCCTGCACCGCTTTGTATTTCAGATGAATGCGCTGCCCGAAGTACTGGACCATCCACACGACCACTGGCACGCCGGCGAGTGCCAGCAGCGACATCTCCCGATCGATACGCAGCATCATCACGAACGCACCGATGACGACGATCAGCGACGACAGCGCGTGCATGACTGCAGGCCCGATCAGCATCCGCACCGACGCCAGATCGTTCGTGGCGCGCGAGAGCAGATCGCCCGTCCGCTGTTCCTGGTAGTACGAGACCGGCAGCGACTGCAGATGTCCGTAGAAGTCGTTGCGCATCTCATACTCGATGCGCCGCGACTCGCCGATGATGATGCGCCGCTGCAGGAAGAGGAAGAATCCTTCCATCGCGGCGGCGCCGACGAGCAGCAGTCCGTAGCGAACGAGCGTACCCCGGGTGACGGCCTTCGACAACTCGTTGACGGCGTTGCCGACGATGAGCGGTTTGAGCAGCGAAAACGTCGCCGACGCCGTCACGCACAGCGCGCCGAGCGCCAGCTGCGTTTTGTGGCGGCCGAAATATCCGAAAAGCCTGCGAAGAGGAGAGAGCGTCAAAGCCAAGGTTGGATGATGAACAGCGATGCGCGCCGGGACATTCAACCCGGGAGACCTTTTTCACGCGGAGGCGCGGAGGGAGATCGGCTTCTTTTCTCCACGCCTCCGCGTGATCACAAGCTCTTCAACTGCTCCGTCGGATAACTCCTCGCATCGACTTTCGCGTGCGCCTGAGCGATCTTGCCGTTTTCATCGATGACATACGCAATCCGTTTCGCGTACTCGTCCTTCGTCGATTCGGCAGCACCGTACGCCATCCCGATTCGCCGGTCGGTGTCGCACAAAAGCTGGAAGGGGAAGTCATACTTCTCGGCGAACTTCGCGTTCGCGGCGACGTCATCGAAACTGACGCCGAGGACCGTGGCGTTCTTGGCCGCGTACTCAGAGTTGAGGTCCCGGAACCCGGAACCCTCGGCCGTTCAGCCAGGTGTGTCGGCCTTAGGATAAAACCAGAGCACGACCTTGCGCCCGCGCAGATCGTGCAGCGCAACCGTGCGGCCGCGATGATCGGTCACTTCAAAGTCAGGAGCCTCGTCGCCAACATTGAGCATGCGTCCTCCTCGAAACGAATTCAGTACGAACCGCAACTTGCCTGCCAAAGACACGCCGCGATTGTAGTGGAGGTAGGGAAACTCGCAGCGACGACACTCCTCGGATATGCCCGAGGCAACACCGGTCGTCAGCAATCCCGAACCTGAGCGCCTCGAAAACGCGCTCGCACTTTGCCTCTCCGGCGGTGGCTATCGGGCGATGCTCTTCCACCTCGGTGTGCTGCGGTACTTCAATGACGCGGCACTCCTCGGCAAACTCGATCGCATCTCCAGCGTCTCAGGCGGTTCGCTCACCGCCGGCGTTCTCGGCATGCAGTGGAGCGCGCTCACATTCGACGCTCCGGGCCGCGCCACGAACTTCGACGCCCTCGTCACGGCCAACGTGCGGAAGATGGCGGCGACGACGGTGGACACCGGCGCCGTCATCCTCGGCGCGCTGCTGCCGGGGACGATCGGCGATCGCGTCATCAAGCGTTATCGCGAGGTTCTCTTCGGCGATAAGACGCTGCAGGATCTCCCCGACCGTCCGCGCTTCGTCATCAACGCCACGAATGTGCAAACCGGATCGCTCTTTCGCTTTTCGAAACACTACATCGCCGATTGGCAGATCGGGCGCTTCCCGAATCCGGACCGATTGCTGGCGGAGGCGGTCGCCGCGTCGTCGGCCTTCCCTCCGATTCTCTCGCCGGCCCGGCTCTCATTCAAGCCGGGCGATTTCTCGCTGAACGCGGGCGCGTGCAACACGCCGCAATTCACATCGAACGTCCTGCTCACCGACGGCGGCGTCTACGACAACATGGGAATCGAGACGGCCTGGAAACGCTGCAAAACGATTTTCGTGAGCGACGCCGGCGCGAAGATGAAACCGGAGCCCGACACGAAGACGGACACGGTGCGCCACTCGCTGCGCGTGAACTCCGTCATCGACAACCAGGTGCGCAGCCTGCGGCGCCGGCAAGTCGTCGACGCGTTTATCGGCGGTGAGCGGAAAGGGGCGTTCTGGGCCATGTCGAGCGATCCGTCGAAATTTCCGGCCGTGAGCGCGCTGGCCGTCCCGCTCAATCGCGCGCAGGAGCTGGCCGCCGTCCCAACGCGCCTCAGCGCGCTCAATGACGAGATGCAGGAACGCCTAATCAACTTCGGCTACGCAATGGCGGAGCGCGGCATCCGCAGTCACTTCGATCCGGCCGCTTTCGCGCCGGCGCAGTTCCCCTATCCGCGCGGTGTTTGAGAAGCGATGCCCATGGGCGACTAAACGGAGGAAGCCGCCGAAACTCGATCGCAGCGGAAATCGGAGGGGCTGTCCGTCCTCATCGGCGTGGACTGAAATCCTCATCCACAGATGATGCGCCATCGCGTCATCGGGAGATGAACGCCTCGACGCGATCGCGGAATGACTTTTACCCTAAAGCAAACGATGGCGCAATGCAACGACGGAACGTACAGCTTTTCCAGCCACCACAGCGAAACCTGTTTCGCACCACGGCGGCGTCCCACCACAGTTGTAACATTCCGCTCCGCACGGAACAAGGGTCTATGTCGCGACGCATACGCAACCCAAAAGGTACGTCGAGGGGTAGGAAAATGGGGCCGCCAGGGCTCTCCCCGTTATTGGAGGTTTTATGCGCTTGATCACTTGCGTTTTGATCTCATTACCCCTTTTACTATTCGCGTTGCCGGCTGTTGCTCAAGACGATGGAGGCCTTTCTGGAATAGTCACAGTTGGTGATTCGCCAGTCCCGGGGGTCACCATCCACATCGAGACGAAATCTTGTGATTGCCGTAACTGCCGCACGCGGTGCGGCCGATGCTGTCCGGCATCGGCATTCACGGTCACCGATGCCAAAGGGCACTACTCCTTTCCCGAATTGAGTTCAGGCACCTTCGAGATTAAGGTGGAGGCGCCGGGCTTCTCGACGAAGGAACTGACGTTGACCGTTCCCGAGAATGGCATGACAAAAAATATTGAGCTGACAAGCATCTCGGAGCCCATTACCGTTACCGAAACGATTCCAACCTTGAAGCGTCAACCGTCGGCCGGAACTGCGAAGGGCGTCATCGTTGAGGCAAAAAGCGGTAAGTCTCTAAAGAACGCGCAGATCCTTTTTGTCGGAACGACGCCACAACAGTGTAAGAGTTGGACGATATGCGCATGGCCGGAACAAACGGGCGACACCGGGACCTACAGCGTAAAGTTGCCAGCTGGCGTTTACCGAGTCGTCGTCGCGACACCTAAGGCAGACGTAACGGCCGGCACCGTTAAGGTAGTCGAGAGAAAGGTTACGGCGGCTACGATTAAGGTTAACCCGGAATGACACCGGATGAGATCGCCGAGCTTGTCGACCGTGAGTTGGAGGTGCGTCGTCAAGTGGAAGCTGCACTGCGAAAAAAAGCGGATGACACTTCGGGCTTCTGGAAGCATCCTGCAGTTCTTCTCGTGCTGACATTCCTCTTCACTGGAGTTGTTGGATCGGGTCTTACAACTTGCTGGCAGGACCGCGAGTGGGTAGGTCAGCAGGAGTACAACGCCACCGCAGACGCGACGAAGGAGCGGTTAGCAACAATGAACCTCGCAACGACCGAAGTCGCCACCGCCTTTGCATCAGTTGAGGATGTGCTGCATCTCGTCACCTGGGAATGGCCTAAGAAGAGCCAGGTGGTTACCTTAGAGGAGCGTGCCCAATATTGGCGTGAGCAAAGCCGGCGATGGCGGGTCGCTGAGAAGGTGCTACGAGCGCGCATTCGTGCGAACTTTGAAGACGAAGAGATATCGAACACATTTGCCGACATCAGCGAGGATCGCGAACTGCTCGGAAACTATATGCAGAATCTCCTGCTTCTGCGCGATCAGAACAGAACTTCGTTGACACCAAAAAAGAGGGGCGAGGTTGACGACGTCACAGACTTCATGAAGCGTTCACAGAAAATCGTCGCGCTCGTAACTATCGGTAAGGAACCCCAAGGATCGGAAAAGACTTCGGAGCCGGGAAAACTGGAAAAGCTCACGCGCTTGATGCTGAAGGAGATTGAACGTCGGCGTATTGCGCCTCAACGTTCTTTAGCGGCTCGCTTCCTCTGCCGGAGCGGCACATCCCACTCTCCCTTTTCGACCAAATAACATCCGCAAGAGAGAATTCAGTACATGCCGCTCAGCTCTCTACCAAGCCTCGCAGTTGCCTGCTGGCCACCGTCAGCATCGCCAGGTCGACCGTCTGCGCGGCTTTGAGGTCGGTCATTAGTTGGTCGATGCGTTCGACTTCTCGGGGGCGGGTGCTTAGCCATTGGTCGACGGGGTCTTTGGCGCCGTCGCTTTCGGTTAGGACTTTCGAGGCCAGCGTGCTTTGGTAGTTGAAGAGGTCGTCGACGACGGCGGCCAATGCCGCTTTTTGCCAGGGGGTTTCGGCGGGGATGGTGGCACCGGCGTTGCGGAGGCGGTCGAGGCCGAAGCGGGCGCCGACGCTGAAGTAGACCTTTGCCACGTCCTGGACCGGGCGGCCGGTGCGGGAGAGGCGGACGATGTCGAGGGCGGCGCCCATCACGCCGAGGCTGGCGATGCGGTAGGCGACGGATTCGGGGACGCCGTCCATTTCCAGCTCGCCCTGGCGCGCTTTGAGTGCGCCGAGGAGGGCGGCGGGAAGGATGTCGTTGAGATTTTCGGAGATGGCGGCGATGGCGGGGCGGAACTCGCCGACGTACCTGGCGGTGTCGAGTGATTTGTAGTCGCTGATGAGCAGCCAGTGCATGGCGCGTTCGAGGAGGCGTCCGACTTCGATCAACATCTCGATCTGCACGCGCGCGGGCAACACGTTGTCCTGCGCCTCGATCTCGGACCAGAGCGAGCGCAGGTCGAATGACTCGCGGATGATCGTGAACGCGCGCGCGACGTCGGCGGTGGGCTTGCCGGTCTCCTCGCTCATCTGCCAGACGTAGGTCGGGCGGATGCGATTGATGATGTTGTTCGTGACGTAGGTGCCGATGATTTCGCGGCGCAGGCGGTGGCGCTCGATCGTGCTGCGGTACTGCTCGCGCAGCGGCTTCGGGAAATAGAGGACGAGGTCTTCGACAAGGAGCGGATCGTCGGGGAGATCGCTGGCCAGCAGGTCGGCGTAGAGCACGATCTTGCTGTACGCGAGAAGGATGGCCAACTCGGGACGGGTCAGTCCGATGTGCGCGGTGTGGCGCTGCGCGATGGTCTCGTCGTCGGGCAGACCTTCGAGCGCGCGGTCGAGGCGGCCGGCGCGTTCGAGAGCCCGCATGAAGCGGGCTTGCTCGTCGAGGACCGACTCGCCGAGCGCTTGCGTGAGCGAGATGGCTTGCGTCTGCTCGTAGTTGTCGCAGAGGACGAGCTGGCCGACTTCGTCCGTCATCGATGCCAGGAGTGTGTTGCGCTCATCGAGTCCGGCCAGTTCGCCGCGTTCGATGGCGTCGTAGAGCAGGACTTTGATGTTGACCTCGTGGTCCGAGGTATCGACGCCGGCGGAGTTGTCGATGGCGTCGGTGTTGATGTGGCCGCCGCCCATCGCGTATTCGATGCGGGCCTGCTGCGTGAAGCCGAGGTTCGCGCCCTCCCCTACCACGCGGACACGAAGCTCGGTGGCGTCGACGCGCAGCGCATCGTTGGCGCGGTCGCGCGCGGCGGCGTGATCTTCATCGCTCGCTTTCACGTACGTTCCGATACCGCCGAGCCAGAGCAGATCGGCGCGCGCGCGGAGGATCGCTTTCATCAATTCGGCCGGCGCCAGCGTTTTCTTTTCGAGATCGAGCACGCGCACGACCTCGTCGGAAACTGTGACTGTCTTCGCGCTGCGATCGAGAACCGCTCCGCCTTTCGACAGCAGGTCGGCGTTGTAGCCGTTCCAGTTCAGACGTTGATCGAACATCCGCTGCCGCTCGGCCAGGCTCGTCGCCGGATCGGGATCGGGATCGAGAAAGATGTGCGAGTGATTGAAGGCCGCGATCAGTTTCGTGTGCGGCGAGAGGAGCATGGCGTTGCCGAAGACGTCGCCGGACATGTCGCCGACTCCGACGCAGGTGAAGTCCTCGCGCTGAATGTTGACGGCGAGCTCGCGGAAGTGGCGCTTGACCGCCTCCCAGCCGCCGCGCGCGGTGATGCCCATGGCCTTGTGGTCGTAGCCGGCGCTGCCACCCGAGGCGAACGCGTCGCCGAGCCAGAAACCGTATTCGCCGGAGATAGCGTTGGCGATATCGGAGAACGTGGCCGTGCCCTTGTCGGCGGCGACGACGAGGTACGGATCGTCTGCGTCGCGGCGCACGACGTCCCGCGGCGGGATTACGTCGGCGCCGCGGAGGTTGTCGGTGATGTCGAGCATGCCGCGGAGCAGCGTTTGATACGCGGCGACGCCTTCCTTCTGAAACGTCGGGCGATCGCTCGATGGATTCTTGACGACGAAGCCGCCCTTCGAACCCATCGGCACGATGACGACGTTCTTGACGTTCTGCGCTTTCATCAGCCCGAGGATCTCGGTGCGGAAATCTTCGCGTCGGTCGGACCAGCGGATGCCGCCGCGCGCGACCTTGCCGGCGCGCAGATGGATGCCTTCCATCGACGGCGAGTAGACGGAAATCTCGAACATCGGCCGCGGCAGCGGCAGCTCGCGAATCGACTGCGAGTCGAGTTTGAACGAGAGATACGGCTTGCGATTGCCGTTCTCGTCGCGCCGGTAGTAGTTCGTGCGCAGTGTCGCTTCGATGAGCGTGAGGTAGAGGCGGAGGATGCGATCCTCGTCGGGATTCTTGACGCGATCGAGCGCATCTTCGATCTGCGCGCGGATGCCGCCGGCGGCGAGATGGCGTCCGGTCACAGTCTCCGAGGCCATGCTCGCGCCTCGCAGCGTGGCCGAGCCCAGCGATGGATCGAAATGCGTTTGGAAAAGTTGGATCAACGTTCGCGCGACATCCGAATGCGCTGAAAGCGTTTGCTGGATCAACTGCTCGCTGACGTTCACGCCGATCTGGCGGATGTACTTGCTGTACGCGCGCAGCACGACCACTTCGTGCCACTCCAGCTCCGCGGTGATGACGAGGCGATTGAATCCGTCGTTCTCAGCCTCACGGTTCCAGACGCGGACGAATGTCTCCTGAAACTTCTGCTTGATCGCGGAGAGGTCGTCCTGCAATCCCTCGGCGGCCAGACTGAAATCGCGGATGCGCACGACCGAGGCTGCGCCGAGCGGATGCACTTCGTACGGCTCCTCGGCCAGCACCTTGAGGCCCATGTTTTCGAGCCGCGGCATGATCTCCGAGAGCGGCACCGGCGGACCGGAGTGAATGATCTTGCAGTGGAACTGGCGCTCGTCGGTCTTGTGACGATAGAGATCGACGACGAGCCTGCCGTCGGCCAGCACTTCTTCGATGTGCTGGATGTCGTACATGGCCGCCTCGGCGGTGAATCGCTCGCTGTACGCGGCAGAGAACGCGCGCTTGTACCGCCGCTGC
>JAFAOU010000161.1 GCA_019247495.1 Acidobacteriota bacterium | reverse complement strand
CACGATAAACTCCCTCGCCATGGACCAGGCCACCATCAATACCGACATCGCCGCGGCGCACGAGGTCATCGCGCGGCTGAGAACAGAGGTTGGCCGGGCGGTGATCGGGCAGGATGCGATCGTCGACCGGCTCGTCATCGCGCTGCTGATTCGCGGGCATGTTTTGCTCGAAGGCGTTCCCGGACTCGCCAAGACGCTGCTCGTGAAGACGCTCGCCGGTGCGATCGACGCGTCGTTTCATCGCATCCAGTTCACGCCCGACCTTTTGCCGGCCGACATCACCGGCACCCTGATTTTCAATCCGGCCGATCGCGTGTTCACGCCGAGGCAGGGACCGATTTTCGCGAACCTCGTTCTGGCCGACGAGATCAACCGCGCGCCGGCCAAGGTGCAGTCGGCGTTGCTCGAGGCGATGCAGGAGCGGCAGGTCACGATCGGCGATACGTCGTACAAACTGCCGCAGCCGTTCGTCGTCATCGCTACGCAGAATCCGATCGAGCACGAGGGGACGTATGCGCTTCCCGAAGCACAGGTCGATCGGTTCGTGATGAAGCTGCGCGTCGACTATCCGACGGCGGACGAAGAGATGCGCATGTTGGGCATCTACCTCGATCCGACGACGCCGCAGATTGCCATGCGCCGCATTTTGCGCATCAGTGAAATCGACCAGATCGCGCAACTCGCGGCGCGCGTGCATGTCGACGAACGGATCGGGCGCTACATCGTGCAGCTCGTCGCGGCCACGCGCCGTCCGGCGGAGTTCAAGCTGCCGTCGCTCGTGTCGCACGTCGCGTTCGGTGCGTCGCCGCGCGCGACCCTGGCGCTGGCGCACGTCGCCAAGGGTTACGCCTTCATTCAGGGGCGCGCGTTTGTGATCCCCGAGGATGTCAAGGCGATTGCGGCCGACGTGCTGCGGCATCGGCTCGTGCTCAGCTACGAAGCGGCTGCGGAGAACGTCACGGCGGACGCGATCGTCGAACAGATTCTGGGAGCCGTCGCCGTTCCGTAGCCATGTTCTTCCGCCCCCGCAAACCGCGCTTCCGCGTTCCGCTCACGCGGCGGGTGCGCGATCTGGAAATCCTTTCCGCGCGGCTCATTCGCGCCGGATTCGCGGGCGACTATCACTCCGCGTTTCACGGCCGGGGAATCGAGTTTGCGCAGGTGCGCGAGTATCAGCCCGGCGATGACGTGCGCACGATCGACTGGAACGTGACGGCGCGCAGCGGAACGCCGCATGTGAAGGAGTTCGTCGAAGAACGCGACCTGACCGTGCTGGTGGCGATCGATGTATCGGGTTCGATGGGATTCGGATCGGTGGACTGGCGCAAGTGCGACGTCGCCGCGGAGCTGGCAGCGGTCTTCGCGTTTTCCGCGGTGCAGAATTCGGATCGCATCGGCCTGCTGTTGTTCGCAAACAGTGTTCAGGGATACATCGCGCCCCGGCGGGGGAGGATGCACGCGCAGGTCATCGTCCGCGCTGCGGTCGATGCGGCCATGCGCGGGCCGAAAGGGATCGCTGACCTCGAAGGCGCAGCGCGCTACCTCGAGCAGGTCAGCACGCGCCGCGCGGTGGTCATCGTCATCAGCGACTTTCTCGATCAGAACTTCGAGCGGACGATGCGGCGATTGAACCGGCGGCACGACGTCGTGGCCATCACAGTCGGCGATCCGCGCGAGGAGCGATTCCCGGAGCGTGGACTGGCGCAGGTGGCGGACGCTGAGACCGGCGCGTTGCGTCTTATCGATTTTCGGCGCGCGGACGTGGCGCGGCGTGCCGCGGCGCGCGGCGAGCAGAATGCACGTCGCTTCCGCGCGGCGGGCGTCGATCACCTCAACGTTTCGACGGCCATTCCGTACGATCGCGAGCTACTGCGCTTCTTCCGCGAGCGCGCCGTGAGAAGGCGATAACGCATGTTGGCGCTTCTCTTTCTGCTGATTACGACCTTCCAGCCGCCGAAGCCGGCGATTGGCGATCCGATC
Source organism: Acidobacteriota bacterium (assembly GCA_019247495.1). Lineage (GTDB taxonomy): Bacteria > Acidobacteriota > Thermoanaerobaculia > Gp7-AA8 > Gp7-AA8 > JADGNZ01. Next base: position 40,998 of record JAFAOU010000161.1, on the reverse strand, counting down.
ACGATCACGTTCGCGGCTCCGACCACCGTCGATCCGTCCGCAGATTACGAAGTGATTTCGCGCAACGGAAACTCGGTCGTGATCCGCACGTTCGTGCCGCACACGATCACGGTCAATGCGCATTCGGCGGAAGGTCCCGTCAGCGTGATGATTCCGATTCACTCGGTGCTGAAGCCGGACGACAAACTGGAGCCCGCGCCGCTGAAGCCTCCCAAACCGGAACCGTGGCCGCGGCTGCCGTTTGTCGCGATCGGTATCGCTGCACTCGCCGCGATTGCGGCGTGGATCGCCGTGGTGATCCTCGCGAAGTGGCGGGTGACCAGGCCGGTGATCGTCGTTGCGCCTGCCGACGAGTTCCGCCGGCGTCTTCGTACTCTCCGTCCCGATGCGCCGAAACGCTGGGCGACTCTCGCCGACATCGTTCGCGCGTACCTCGCCGCCGTTCGCACCGACCTCGGCGCCGAACTCACGACTTCGGAACTCCTCGCGCGCATCGATGAGGAAACGGAGCGCCGGCGGCCCGCCGGCTGGACCGCCGCCGGCTCGGCGGCAACTTCGGAAATCGCCGGCGAGCCGCCGGCGCTCCAGCCGCCGAGCCGGCGGCGCTACGACGGTGACGCGTCGCTGGTCGCGACGATCCTCCGCCAGGGCGACCTCGAAAAGTTTTCGCCTTGGGGCGCCGCGCCCGCGGATTTCGACGCGATCGCGAGTCAGGCGTTGGCCATTCCGGCGTGGGCGGAGCCGCCGGTCGTGCAGGCCGAGGAGGCAGCATGATCCGCTTCGCCAATCCGCTCTGGCTGCTGTTGATTCTCGCGATCATCGGCAGGATCGCGCTGCTCGTCCGCGATCGTCGCCGGCGCTTCGGCGCGTTTTCAATATCGTCGCTATCGATCGCATCGCCGAAAACGTCTCTTCGCGCGCAACTCGCGGGAATCCCGTTCCTTCTCGAATCGATCGCGGCGTTGGCGATGATCGTGGCGCTGGCGCGGCCGCAGCGAGTGACGAAGATGGCCTCGAACGACCGCTTCGGCATCGACATCGTCATCGCTCTCGACGCCTCGGGGAGCATGGCCGCCGAGGATTTCAAACCGCGGAATCGGTTCGCCGTGGCGAAGGAGTTGATCGGCGATTTCATCAGCAAACGGCAGGACGACCGCATCGGCATCGTGACGTTCGGAGTGCGCGCCGCGACGCGTGTGCCGATCACGTACGACCGCGACATCGCCGGCGCGATTCTGGAGCGCGCGCAGGTCGGCGAGAACGGCGACGGTACGGCCATCGGCCACGCCATCGCCACCTCGGTGAACCGATTGAGGACGTCGAAAACGCGCAGCCGGATCATCATCCTCGTCACTGACGGCGTGAACAACGCAGGCTCGATCGATCCGCTCGTGGCCGCGCAGCTGGCGGCGCGATATGGCATCAAGATCTACACAATCGGCGTCGGCAGCCGCGGGCCGGTGCCGATTCCGATCAAGAGGCAGGACCCATTCACCGGCGAGATCGTGACGACGTATCAACTCGTTCGCGCCGACATCGATGAAGAGGCGCTGGCGGCGATCGCGAAGACGACCAACGGCGAGTATTTCCGCGCCACGGATGCGCGGACGATGAGCGACGTGCTCGATCGCATCGATCACCTCGAGAAGACGCGTCTGACGGCGCCGAAGAGCGAAAAAATCGATGAGTTGTACGGGCTGCCGCTGGCGCTCGGAGTGATCGCGCTGGCGCTGGCGCTTTTGTCGGGAGAGACGGTGTGGCAGAAGGTGACGGCGTGAAAAACGTAGCGCCGGCGGCTCGCCGGCTGGACCGCCACCGGCTCGCTGGCGCGTCGTGTCAATGCCGCCGAGCCGGCGGCGATACAGCCGGCGGGCCGCCGGCGCTACTCCCCGGGAGGCTCGCGTGAACGCGATCTCCTTCCGCGCGCCGCAGTTGCTCTGGCTCGCGCTTGCCGTCCCGGTCGCGCTGATCTTTTTCATCGCACGCGAGCGTCAGCGGATCCGCATCGCACGCCGGTTCGTTTCGGAGCGGCTTCGCGGCGTTGCGAATCCGCTGCGTTTCGTCAGGCCTTGGCTCGCCGCCCTTGCGCTCCTCGGGTGCGTCATCGCGTTGGCTGGCCCTGAGGCTGGGTTTCGAGTTGTTCCGATCGAACAGCGCGAATCGAATCGCGTCATCGCCATCGACGTTTCGCTGAGCATGGCCGCGCAGGATGTTGGCACCTCGCGGCTCGACGCCGCGAAGGCGATCGCAAAACGGATCATCGATGCGCAGCAGGGACGTGTCGGCCTGGTCGTTTTCGAGTCGGCCGCCGAGGTCGTGTCGCCGTTGACGAGTGATGACGATGCGGTCGAGGCGCTGCTCGATTCGATTCAGGCCGGTGAAGTTTCGAATCCCGGCTCCGATCTTTCCGTCGCGTTGATGGCCGCGCTGCGGTTGGCGGGTGACACCGCGCAGCGAGGAGACATCGTCGTCATCAGCGACGGCGAGGATCAGAGCACGCGGCTCGACGACACCGTCGCCAAGCTCGCGCAACGCGGCGTACCGGTGTCGACGATTCTCATCGGCACCGCGGCGGGCAGCACGATCCCGCGGCCGGAAGGTGGCGGCGATCTGGTCGACGACAACGGGCAGGTGGTGACGACGTACGCGCGCCCCGAGGCGTTGCAGAAGATTGCGGCGGCGACGGGCGGGAAGTTCTACGCGAATCCATTCGGCGAGCACGCGCTCGACTCGCTGGCGGCATCCGGCGGGACGCTGAAGCAGCGCAACATCCGCGTCCCGATCGAGCGCTACCAATGGCCGTTGGCGTTCGCCTGCGTGGCCATGTTCCTCGGGTCGCTCGCCAATCGAGGTGCGGAGTGAAGGTCTTCGCCATCCTTCTCCTTGTCACGATTCCCTTCGTCGATCGCTTTACGCGCGAGACCAACTCGCACGCCGCCACCGCGCGCGGGGTGAAGCAGTTCGAACAGAAAAAATACGCGGACGCGCAGAAGTCGTTCGCCACCGCCACCTCGATCGCGTCGAGTCCCTCCCGCGCCTTCAACCTCGGCACCTCGCAAATCGCCGCCGGAAATCGCGAGGCAGGTTCATCGACGATTGCCAAAGCGATGGCCGATCCGTCGCTTCGCGCTGACGCGCTCTTCAATCGCGGCAACAGCGCGCTTTCCGCGAATGCCTTCGACTACGCCATCCGCGATTACAGCGACGCGCTGCGGATTCGCCCGAACGACGCGGACGCCAAACGCAACCTCGAGATCGCGCTTCGCCGCAAGCAGGCCATGCAGAAACAGCAGGGCGGCGGCAGCGGATCGCAACAGGATCGCGGACCGGAGCCGCAGAAGAAGCCGCAACCGTCGCCGCAAACGGGCGGACAGCAGCAGCCGAAGAACGATCCGAATGTCGATGGGCTTCTGCGGTCGGTCCAGCAACAGGAGCAGGAAGAGTTGTCGCGGATGCATCGCCCGAGTCGCGAGCGATTGCATGTGGGGTGGTAGGCGGGAAGGCGAATGTTGAATGTTGAATGTTCAATGTTGAATGTTGAATGGGCGAAGTGGCGGAAGCGCCCTCGGCCTCGTCATTCAACATTGAACATTGAACATTCAACATTCAACATTGCTTTTCTTCTCGTGCTCCTCGCGCTGCCTGCGATGGGCAGCGATCTCCAGGTCGATAAACGAACGCTATCCACTGACGACGCCCTCACCATCACGCTGACGCTCACCGACGCCTTCGCATCGGCAGACAATCTTCAACTCCCGATGCAGAACCTCGTCATCGATGGTTCACCGTCCGTTTCGTCCGAGTTTTCATGGATCAACGGCCAGTCGTCGCGGCGCAAGGTTCTGCGCTACGTCGCGCGTCCGATCCACCCCGGCGCCGCGCTCGTCGGCCCGCTGACGCTGCACGGCGCCGACGGACAGGTGGAGACTCTCGCGCCGCTGTCGATTCAGGTTCTGCCGGATCTCGCGGCCGGGACGAACGATCCGATCCGCATCCTCCATGAGCTCATGGCCACTGGACGCGATCCCATTTTCGTCGTCGCTGAGGCCGACAAGAGCAACGTCTTCGTCGGCGAGCAGGTCATCGTCACCTGGACGATTTACAACGCGGCGAATGTGCAGCAGCACGGGATCTCGCGGATGCCGAAGCTGGCCGACTTCTGGGTCGAAGAGCTGGACATTCGCGGTCAGACGCCGCAGCAAGTGTTCATTGGCGGCGTGGCTATGCAGAAGCTGGTCATCCGCCGCGTGGCGCTTTTTCCGTTGCGGGCGGGCACGCTGAACGCCGATCCGCTCGCCATCGAGGCGCAGATCATGAAGCCGCTTGGCTCTAACCTGTTGCGTCTATTCGAGGGAAGCGTTGTCGATGTGCAGCGGCGCTCGTCGCCCCTCGCAATTGAAACGCGTCCGATTCCGCCCGGCCCGCCGGTCACGGCGGTCGGCGACGTTGCGCTGCAATGTGAGGCGCCGGTGCAGAAGAACGGCGGACCGGTGGCAGTCGAAGTGATCATGACCGGCGCCGCGAACCTTCGCGCCGCGCCGCCGCCGTCGTTTGCGCAAGCGATCGACGGAAGCGTCCAGATCGCCGAGGGAGCGGTGAGCGTGCAGAGACGCGACGAGGCGGTGATGACGCGGCGCTGGCGTTTTCTGATTTTCCCGAACAGCACCGGCATGTTCGTCGTCCCGCCGCTGACGGCGCAGATTCTGACGCCGGCCGGAGTGCGGCGCGAGATTCGCTGCGAGCAGCGGACGCTTCTCGTTCAAGCGGCGGATGCAGCCTCGACGCAGCCGCATGGTCCGCCGATGCCTGGCAGTGCGCCGGTGGAAGCCGCGCGGCAGTCGCTGCCGTTCATCGGTATCGCGGCGGCAATTCTCATCCTGCTCGCCATCGCGTGGCCGCGCATCGCACGCGCGCGAGCGATCCGGCGCGATGTGCGGGCGCTCGTCCGGGAGACGCCGGCAGAAACGCGGATCGCCGTCGACGAATGGCTATCGGGCCGTGGCGTCGATTCCATCTCCATCCTTCGCGAAACCTCCGATCGCGGCGACGCCTATCGCGCCCTTCGTTCCCTTCTCGATGCTGCCGAACGCGATCGCCTCATCGCCGAGCCGGTTGACGTCCGCGGCAGAGTGCGCGACCTCCTCGCCACCTTCTGAACGCAACCTCGTACGCCAGTCGGACGTATGTCACAATCGACGAAACGTCCCAACACAACCAGGAGGATTCATGTCGAAGAAACTACTGCTTTCGCTTTGTGCCGTGCTGCTCACGGTTTCCGCGTTCGGCCAGACCGCCGATGAGCTGCTCGAGAAAAATCTCAAAGCGATGGGCGGCAAGGACAAGCTCAAGGCCCTCCAGTCGATGCGCCTGACCGGAAAGATGAAGATGGGTCCGATGGAGGCGCCGATCACGATCGTCAAAGCGCGCCCCGCCGAAATGCGCGTCGATTTCACGATTCAGGGGATGACCGGAACGTCTGCGTACGACGGCTCCACCGGCTGGAACCTGATGCCGTTCATGGGCAACAAGGACCCGCAGAAGATGACCGAAGAGCAGTTGAAGGACATCCGCGTCGAGGCCGATTTCGACGGTCCAACCTTCGATTACAAAGCGAAGGGCAACAAGGTCGAGTACATCGGGAAAGTCGATACCGAGGGAACGCCGACGTACAAACTGCACGTCACGACCAAGGAAGGCAAAGAGTCGAACGTCTACCTTGACGCGGAAACGTACCTGGTCATCCGCACCGAGGCCACGCGCAACGTTCAGGGGCAGGATCTGGAGATGGAGACGTCGATTGGCGACTACAAGACCGTCGACGGACTGACGATGCCCTACTCGATGGAAAGCCATGTGAAAGGCAAAGAGGGTGGCCAGGCCATCACCATCGAAAAGATCGAGCTGAATCCAAAGGTTGACGCCGCGATGTTCAAGATGCCGGCCGTCGCCGCCGCGCCGAAACCGGAAGAGAAGAAACCGCAGTAGAGTTCGTGGGGCCGGGCACTCCCCGGCCCCATTTCGAATGCCTCGCCCCACCATTGAAACCGAGCGCCTCGTGCTGCGCCCGTTCACTCCCGCCGATGCGCCCGCGATCCAGCGACTGGCCTCGGATCGCGAGATCGCCGCCAGCACGCTGCTGATCCCGCATCCGTATCCCGAGGGCGCCGCGGCGGAGTGGATCGAAGGTCACGACGACACGTCCCACAATCACATCTTCGCTATCACGACGCGGGACGGCGGCGAGGCTATGGGCGCGATCGGCCTGCACGTCGACAGCAATCACGACCGCGCGGAGATCGGTTACTGGATCGGTGTTCCGTACTGGAATCGGGGCTATGTGTCCGAGGCCGCTCAGGCGATCGTCGACTACGTCTTCAACACGCTCAACCTGAACCGCGTCTTCGCCTTCCACTTCACCCGCAACCCGGCCTCGGGGCGAGTGCTCCAGAAGATTGGCATGCGACGCGAAGGGACGATGCGCCAACACATCCTGAAATGGGGCGAGCACGTTGATGTCGACTACTACGGCATCGTGCGAGAGGAGTGGCGATCGTGATCACTGCAATCGAAGCACTGAACCGACTTCGCGATGGCAACCGGCGGTTCGTCGAGGCCAAGGCAATTGGGCATCAGGGACATCGCGCGTCGTTGGCGGATGGGCAGGAGCCGTTCGCGATCATCCTCGGATGTTCCGACTCGCGTGTGCCCGCGGAGTTGGTCTTCGACCTCGGATTTGGCGATCTGTTCGTGATCCGCGTGGCCGGTAACATCGTCGCGCCGTCGCAGGTGGGGAGCGTCGAATTCGCGGCGGCCCGATTCGGAACGCCGCTGGTGGTCGTCATGGGTCACACGCAATGCGGCGCCATCACGGCCACGCTCGAAGAGCTGGCGGGGAAGACCAGCGAATCGCGAAACCTGCGATCGATCGTCGATCGCGTACGGCCGTCGGTGGAAAGTGTGATGGCAGTCCGCGGCGACCTCGACGTGGCCACGCTGACGCGCGAAGCCGTTCGCGCGAACGTGCGCGCATCCGCCAACCACCTCCGGCACGGCTCCGAGATCCTCGAACGCCTCATCCGCGACGGAGGCTTCCTCGTCGTCGGCGCTGAGTATTCGCTGGAAACAGGAACAGTCGACTTCTTCGACGGCGTCCCCAACTCCTAACCTCCGCTTCCTCGCGTCTCCGCGTGAACCGTCCCCCTTCGACTACCCACCAATCTCCATGAACTCCTCGTGCGTCAACGAAATCCCCGCCGCGCCGATGTTCTCCTCGAGGTGCTTCACCTTCGACGTGCCCGGGATCGGCAGCATCACGCTGGAGCGTTTCAGCAGCCAGGCCAGCGCGATTTGCGCCGGTGTTGCGTGGTGGCGTTCCGCGATGCGGGCGAGCGGGCCGCCTTTCTCGGCGAGCTTGCCGGTAGCCAGCGGGAACCAGGGGATGAAGGCGATGTTTTCGGCATCGCAGTAGTCGAGGACGTTCTCCCATTCGAGGTCCGCGAGGTTGTAGCGGTTCTGAACGGAGACGACGTCGAAGAACTTGCGGGCGCGTTCGATCTGCTCGACCGTCACTTCCGACAATCCGACGTGATGGATTTTTCCTTCGCGCTGAAACTCGCGGATCGCGCCGAACTGATCGTCTTCGGGAACGTTCGGATCAACGCGATGCAATTGCCATAGATCGATGCGATCGAGCCGCAGACGCCGCAGGCTTCCTTCGACGCCCTGCCGCAGCCGCTCGGGGCGGCCATTGACCGGCCATTGATCAGGACCGGTGCGTTCGAGGCCGCCCTTCGTTGCGATGACGAGTCCTTTCGGATACGGATACAGCGCCTCGGCGATCAACTCTTCGCTGACGTATGGACCGTAAGCTTCCGCGGTGTCGATGAGATTTACGCCGAGCTCGATGGTGCGTCGGAGCACGGCCAGCGATTCGGCGTGATCGGCGGGCGGACCCCAGATGCCCTTCCCGGTGATGCGCATCGCGCCGAAACCGAGACGGTGGACGGGAAGGTCGCCGCCGAGGAGGAACGTGCCGCTTTGCGCGGCATCGAGAGTTGCGGTGGTCATGAGTGGCTCCTTACGGCTTCGCTCGCAGGTATTGATCCGGCCACGGAACGTCGACGCCGAGGATGTGCGCGGCATGGAGCGGCCAGTAGGGATCGCGCAGCAGTTCCCGGGCCAGCAGGACCGCGTCGGCGGAACCGCTGCGGATGATCTCGTCAGCTTGATGCGCATCGGTGATCAGTCCCACCGCTCCTGTTGCAATGCCCGCCTCGGCGCGAATGGCACGCGCGAACGGCACCTGATAGCCGGGACCGATCTCGATCTTCGCGCCGGGAACTGCGCCGCCGCTGGAACAATCGATGAGGTCGACGCCGAGGTCGCGTAGACGCTTCGCGAATTCGATCGACTGCGGCAGGTCCCAACCGCCTTCCGCCCAGTCGGATGCGGAGATGCGCACGAAGAGCGGCAGGTGATCGGGCCACGTCTGCCGGACTCGTTCGGTCACGCGCAACGGGAAGCGCATGCGGTTTTCGAGCGACCCGCCGTAGTCGTCGGTCCGTACGTTACTGAGCGGGGAGAGGAACTCGTGCAGGAGATAGCCGTGCGCCATGTGCAGTTCGACGACGTGGAACCCTGCATCGAGCGCCAGCGCAGTGGATCGCGCGAATTGCTCGACGATGTCGTCGATCTCGCCCGCCGTCAGCTCGTGGGGAACCGGTTCGCCGTGGCGAAACGGAATCGGACTCGGCGCCACCGTTTGCCACGAATGCGGACCTTCGGGGATGACCCTTCCTCCGCGCCACGGAACATCGGTCGACGCTTTTCGTCCCGCATGCGCGAGCTGAATGCCGGCAACGGCGCCGTTGCTCTCGATGAACGCGGCGATCGGCCGGAAGGCATCGGCATGCTGCTGCGACCAGATGCCGCTGTCCCACGCGGTGATACGGCCCTCGGGCGAAACGCCGCTTGCTTCGACCATGACCAGTCCGGCGCCGCCGACCGCGCGGCTGCCGAGGTGGACGAAGTGCCAGTCGTTCGGGAGGCCGTCATCGCTCGAGTACTGGCACATCGGCGAGACGAAAATGCGGTTGCGGAAGGTGGCGGCGCGGATCGTGAAACTGTCGAAAAGGTGCATAGTCGTGGTCGAGCCGCCGGAGTATAGCCGTGGCCGTCAGGGGACGTTTGACGTGTCCCGTTCGTATACCGTTCGGCTACCATGCCACAGCGCTGCGGCCCGACGCGGTGCGACCGATTAAAGGAGATTTCATGACTCTCGTTTCCCGCATTTCCATCTGCATGCTCATCGCGGTGGCAGCGATTCCTGCCGTGGCGCAGGCAGCCCGCCGCCGCGCCGTGACGCCGGCCGTCACGATCGGACCCACCACCAAGGTTCTCTTGACCGTGAAGGACGCCTCGAACGGCGTCCCGGTCGCCTCGGCGAATGTCAGCTTCGCCGGTTCGACGCAGATCACAACCGGCAACGGGCAGGCATCCCTCGAGTTGCCACTCGGAAAGCCAGCCGTCGTTACGGTGGCACACGCCGCGTTCGCGCCCTTTTCGCAGACGATTACGGCGCAACCGGGCGGCACCTACGAGTTGGCCCTTACCGAAAAGCCGTCCGTCACGATCAAGACGAAGACGAATGAAACGCACATCGTCGATATCGGCACCGCGCAGTTCGCGAATGCGGCGATCTTCAGCAATCCGACTCGGTCGGATACCGGCAACTTCTGCAAAGAGGATGGAACTGACTTCACTCCCGACAAGACGGAATTCACTCGCATCACTGGCCCGGGCGTGCTGGAAACGGCGTCTCAGTGTTGCCAGTTCGGCAAAGTGGTTTCGGCGAATGCTGAGATGAAGTCGGGCGCGCACCTGAAGATCTACTTCAAGGACAGTTGCTCCGGTAACGAAGTCGATTTCGTCGGCCGGGAAAAATCGACCGGGCTGTATCAGTACTACCGCTTCACCGACATCACGGAGATCGACTTTCCGTAGTCCAGCCGTCTGGCAAATGGGCATGGCGCGGTAGACTGCCGGTGTGGTCAGCATCGATCCGCGCTTTGCCCTTGCCGCCGCTTCCGACGACATCGAACGCATCTACGCGAAGCAGCGCGCGAACCGCGATCGCGTAGCGGCTACGGCGCCGGCGGAGCGGATCGAGAAGCTCCGCCGCTTCCACGCCGCGATGTTCGCGCACCGCGCCGAGTTTTACGGCGCGCTCTGGGCCGACTACCAGAAGCCCGCGCCGGAAGTAGACATGTCCGAGATCTACCCGGTCGTGGCCGAGGCGCGGCACGCCATCCGGCACCTGCGCCGCTGGATGCGTCCCCGCCGCGTGGCCACGCCGCTCGCACTCCTCGGATCGCGGTCGCGCATCGTGCACGAGGCCAAGGGCGTGGTCCTGATCCTCTCGCCGTGGAACTTCCCGGTGAACCTGACGCTCGGGCCGTTCGTCTCTGCGATCGCCGCCGGCAACTGCGTGATGATCAAGCCGTCCGAGATGACACCGCACACGAGCGCGCTGATGAAACGGATCATCGGCGAGCTGTTCGACGAAAGCGAAGCGGCCGTCATCGAAGGCGATGCGGGCGTTGCCGAGGCGCTGCTGCGGAAGAAGTGGGACCACATCTTCTTCACCGGCAGTCCCGCTGTCGGACGCGTCGTGATGAAGGCGGCGGCCGAGCATCTGACGCCGGTCACACTCGAGCTGGGCGGCAAGTCACCGGTCATCGTCGACCGCACTGCGAATCTCGACGAGGCCGCGAAGAAAATCGCCTGGGGCAAGTTCCTCAACTGCGGCCAGATCTGCATCGCTCCCGACTACCTGCTGATCGATGAAGCGATCCAGGCGCCGTTCGTCGAAAAACTGCGCGCCGCGATCGCGCCGGAAACGGGGCTGATCGTCAACGACCGTCACGCCGCACGCGTCAAGCATCTCTTCGATGACGCGGTCGCGGGCGGTGCGGAGGTCGTCGCCGGCGGCGGATTCGATCAGCGCGCCATCACTCCGACGCTCCTGACGAACGTCGATCCGGAGTCGCCGGTGATGCAGCAGGAGATCTTCGGACCGCTGCTGCCGATGATCACGTATCGAACGCTGGACGATGCACTGCGCATCATCGCCGCGCGCGAAAAGCCGCTCGTGCTCTACCTCTTCAGCCGCAGCCGCAAAGTGATCGATGACGTGCTGCGGCGAACGACGGCGGGCGGGACGGCCATCAACGACACGCTCGTGCAGTTCTACCAGCTCAACCTGCCGTTCGGCGGAGTAGGGGAGAGCGGCGTCGGCAAAGCGCACGGCCAGTACGGCTTCGAAGCGTTCTCGAACGCGCGCGGTGTCTTCGAGCAGCCGACGCGCTTCAGTGCAATTCAACTGCTGTATCCGCCGTACACGAAGTTCAAGAAAAAACTGATCGACCTCACTCTCAAGTACTTCTAAGTGCGCCGTTTCCCACTTCTACTCCTGATCGTAGCCGGTGCCGCGTGCGGCATCGTTGCGGTCGGATTTCACAAGCTGGTCGACGCGATGCGATCGCTGCTCATCGTCGTGGCGCTCAATCAGCACACGCCGCTGCGGCATGTCTTCGTGATCGCCGTGCCGGCCGTGGCGTCGTTTCTGATCGCGCTCGTGATCCGGCGCGTCGCTCCGTTCGCGTCCGGCGCGAACCTGGCGCGTGTGCGGCGGGCGTATGAGGATGACGTCGCGATCCTCGACGATCGCAGCATCCTTGCCACGCTCGCGCTCACGCCCGTCTCCCTCGGCGCGGGCGCTCCGCTCGGCCCCGAAGGACCGACGGTCGTGATTGCGAGCGGGGCGGCGATGTGGATTGCGCGCATTGCCCGCGCGCCGAAGAGCATCGTGCGCAGCATGATTCCGGTCGGCACTGCCGCCGGCATCGCGGCGATCTTCAACACGCCGATCACCGGCGTCGTCTTCGCGATGGAAGAAGTGATGGGCACAGCCAGTCGCGATGTTCTCGGCGGCACGATCATCGCGGCCGTGGCCGCCGCGGTCGTGGAGCGCCTCATGCTCGGCGGCAAACCGATCCTGCCGGTTTCGCCGGCATCGTGGAGCGATCTGCGCGAGCTGATCGGGTTCGCCGCGGCGGGAGTCGTGGCCGGACTCGCCGGCGGCATTACCATCGCCGCCATCTGGAGATTGCGGCGTGTCACGGCGGGTGTCATTCCGCACATCGCGGTGCGGGCGGCGGTAGGCGGCGCGATCGTCGGCGGCATCGGCGTTTTCGTGCCGCGCGTTCTCAGCGTCGGCTACGAGACCACCTCGCTCTTCCTTCACGGCGGCGCGACGTTGCGCGAGTCGGCGATGGCGTTCGGAGCCAAGATCGCGGCGTTCGTAGCGGCATTGTCATGTGGCGTTATCGGCGGCACGTTCGCGCCGTCGCTCTTCATCGGCTCGGCGCTCGGCGCGAGCATCGGCCACGCCGCCGCGCTCGTTCTGCCGCACGCGCATGTTGATCCCGGCGCCTATGCGCTCATCGGCATGGGTGCGTTTTTCGCGGCGTTCCTGCGCTGCCCGGTCTCGGCAGTGCTGATTGTTTTTGAAACCACCGGCGATTACGGTCTCGTGCTGCCGGTGATGCTTGCCGTCGCCATTGCCACGAGCCTGTCGCGCTGCATCGCGCCGCATAGCCTGACCGAACTGCAGATGCACGAGGAAGGCTTCCGCGAGCCGGTCGAGGCAAACGATCCGCTGGCCGGGCTCACCGCCGCGGACGTCATGGCCACCACCATCGTCACCGTTCGCGCGGACCTGTCGATGCTCGACGCCGCGCGGCGCATCTCCGGCACTCGCCATCGCGCCTATCCCGTCGTCAACGAAGACGGCAAACTCATCGGCGTCCTCCCGTCGTCCGCAATCGAGCTCGCCGCGCAGTCGGGAACGATGGACGAGCCGATCGCTGCGCATGTCCAGCCCAATGTCATCGTCGCCAATGCCGCGGACGACATGCTCGACCTGATCCGCCGCCTCGCTCATGCGAACGTCGATCGTTGTCCGGTCACCGACGATGAGGGCCGCGTGGCGGGATTCCTCAGCCCGGCCGACATCCTCCGCACGCGCCTGCGCACGTACTCACACGGTGCGCAGGACGACGAATAGCGAAACCGATGAAATCGCGATCCAGAGCAGTAGGCCGAGGATGAGCGGGCGCGCGCCGACGGCGGCGATCGATTTGCGCGAAAGCCCCGCGCCAATCAGGAAGAGGGTGATGGTCAGTCCGATCCGCGCCAGCATCGTTAACGTCGACCAGACCTCGGCCGGCGCGGCGATGTAGGTTCGCAACACCGAGGCGACGACGAACCAGAGGATGAACCAGGGGATCGTCACCTTCGCCGATTTTCGTTTGAAGAAAAACGCGGTTGCGAGCGTGACGGGGACGATCCAGAGGGCGCGCGTCAGCTTCACAGTGGTCGCGATTTGCAACGCTTCGGCTCCATATTTTGCCGCGGCGCCGACGACGGAGCTTGTGTCGTGAATCGCGATCGCGGCCCAGACTCCGAACTGCGGCTGCGTCATGCCGAGGCGATGTCCGATCATCGGGAAGATGAAGAGCGCGATCGAGTTGAGAATGAAAACCGTGCCGAGGGCGACGGACATCTCTTCATCGGTCGCGTTGACGACCGGGCCGACCGCGGCGATCGCGCTGCCGCCGCAGATCGCCGTTCCGGACGAGATAAGGTGTGACGTCGTCCGGCTGATGTTCATCGCGCGGCCGAGGAGGAAGCCGAGGAGCAACGTTCCGACGATCGTGACGATGGTGAAGACGAATCCCGTGCGGCCGGCTTCGACCACTTTCTGCAGGTTCATCCCGAAACCGAGGAGGACCACCGAGGTTTGGAGCAAGAGCTTGGTCGCTTTCGAGTTGCGCGACGCGAACGGATGGCCGAGCGTGAGCGCGAGCGCGAGGCCGAGCGCGAGCGCGATCGGCGGCGACGCCCACGGCGTAACGCAGAAGATCAGAAGCGCGGCGAAGATTGCGACGCGAAGCGCTTGCACTACGTGAGGTGAGCGCGGAAGAACTCGACCGTCCGCTGCCAGGCGTCTTCCGCGGCTTCGGCGTTGTAGTTTCCGCCGGTATTGTTGAAGAAGGCGTGGCCCACCTTCGGGTAGACGAGAAGGCGAACATCTTTGCCCATCTCTTCGAGCTGCTTCGCCAGCGCGCGGCCCTGTTCAATCGGTACGCCCTGATCGGCCTCGGCGTAGATCAGCAGGATCGGAGCGGTGAGGTTGGACCAATCGGAGGCGACTTTCTTGAAGCCGCCGTAGAAGCTGACTGCGGCGCCGACGTTCTCCTCTTTCGTCGCCGTGAACTGCGCCAGCGCGCCGCCCATGCAGAATCCGACGACGCCGTACGATTTCGAAGTGCACTCGGGGCGGCTGAGAAGATAGGCGCCTGCAGCGGCGATCTCCTTTTCAGCGCGATCGGCATCGATCTCCATCAGCAGGCGGCCTGCTTCATCGGGCGACGTGGTCGTTTTGCCGTGATAGAGATCGGGCGCGATCGCGCAGAAGCCCTCGCCGGCGAAACGGTCCACGATCTCTTCGATGTGCGGCACGAGTCCCCACCACTCCTGAATCACGACGATGCCCGGACCTTGGCCGGCGAAGTAGCCCTGACACGTGTGTCCGTTCGAAGGAAATTCAATGCGTTCACCCATCAGATCCTCCAGAAAAAATCGCGCGGATTCTAATGCAGCGGGGAACCGATGGCGCGCGTGATGCGTATTCATGGCAGAATAATCGCGCCCGGAGAGAGGGATCTCGATGACATTGACGAAGGAACAGGTTTCCGGACTGGCGAAAACACCGCGCTGTCCCCGTTGCGACCTCAACAAGACAATCGGCAATGCGCTGTGCCGCAGTTGCCGCGCGAAGCTTCCGGAAAACATGCGGCTGGCGTTGGAGCGGATCCCGTCGAAAGACGCGTGGACCGTGTCGCGCGCCGTGCGCGCTGCTGCCCGCTACTTCGACGTGCATTTTCAGTCGGTGCGGAACTTCGGCGGCGGACGTCCGCGCTAACTAACGAATCCGGACAGACTGTTCCGCGATCTCGGCCAGCTCGTCGATATGCGCTTCGCGCGCTTTCGCGACGATCTCCTCGGTCTGCTTCTGCGAATGTGGCGCGCGTGCCCACGCTGCCGCCAGCGAGGCTCGCTTCATCCGCGGCGACGCTTCGTTCCAGTGACGAAGATCGGCGACGCGCAGCGTGCTTTTCGTGTCGCCCGTGCGAACGGTGGCGATCGTTTCGTCCGGTTGCGCATTCGGCTTGAACTCGATCTCGTACAACGCCGTCTCGTTCGCCGCGACCGAACCGGTCAACGGACGATGCGCAGAGATGGCGCCGCCGAACGAGAGATCGATCGGCGCCGACGTCTTGCCGGGAGCGTCGACGGAGACGCGAAGCAACCATTTGGTGGCGTCGAGCGGCGTCGCCGATGCTTCGAGATCGACGCGCAAATCGGCAGGCTTGCGCTCCGGCGCGGCGAAGTGCTGCACGAACGCGTAGGCGTCGGCATCGCGCAGCGCTTCACCACGCGAAATTGCCTGCTGAATCGCGTAGAAGTTGTGGACTGGAGGTGCGGATGCCGTTGCACTGAGCGAATCGGCTGCTGCCGTCTTCGCGAACGTCCGCTCGCGCGACGGCGCGCCGCTTTCGGCGGTGATTGCCGGCGCTTCGGTTGCCGCTGGTGGTGGTGGCGGCAGAGCGACAGGCGAGGCCGCCGGAAGCGGGTTGACGACCGAAATGCTCTCGGTGATCGGAGGCGTCTGCCCGGCATCGGCGACGTAGACGGGAGTCCCGGTAGACATCGCAACCGATTCCTCGCGTTTCGCTTCCGCGATCCGCTGGTGCGATGGCTGCGCGGCGATGCTGGCCGGCGGCGGAACGCGCGGAAGCGGCGGCAGGTCCGTTTGCTCCCGCACACGAGCGCTGCCCGGCGCCGGTGGTGTATTGGGAAGTGCGACCGCTACCTGAGGCGCCGGCGCCGCGGCTTCCTTGCTCCTCATCATCGAGTGTGTATCGAGGTTCGATCCGTTTCGCGAAACCAGGTGCAACGCGAGATACAGTGACGAGACGAGCAGGATGATCGATGCGGCGATGCGCAGGTTGAACATCGTCGATTTGCGGAACTGCGTCCGCTCGCTCTCGGCCTGAAACACGAAGTGCTGCGGGATATCGCGTTTGATGCGGTCCGCCAAGCCGGCCGGCGGCTTGGTCACCGGCGCCATGGTCAGCTTCCGCTGTAGATCAGCTTTGCGGTTGCGGGTCATTGTCTTTCTTCCTCAACGTTCCCGCCGAGGGCTTGTTCCAGCAGGGAAAACGCCTTGTGTAGCCGCTTGCGGATGGCTACGGTTGTAATTTCTTCGATTGCGGCAATCTCCTTCACCGCGAGGCCGCCCCAGAAATGCGCCGTCACGGTGAAACGAAGGTCTTCGGGCAGCCGCAGCACTGCCTCTCGTAAGTGTTCGGCTTCCTCGGCGTTGCCGAGTATCTCCTCGGCGCCGGGCGATCTGTCAGGAGCTTCCGGCATGTTTTCGTCGTCGAGCGATTTCATCAGCCGGGGACGGCGAATGTGATTCAGAAACGTCGTGTATCCGATTCGATAGAGCCACGTGAAAAACTGCGACTGGCCGTTGAATCCCGGCAGCGCCTCCCACGCTTTGCGATAGGTGTCCTGCGTGAGGTCGGAAGCCAGTTCGCGGTCGCCGCAGAGGCGGCACATCGATGCGAAAACAGATGAGTACGTGCGATCGACAAGCTCCTCGGCGGCGCTGCGGTCGCCGCCACGGATCGCGGCGAGCAAGCGGTGCTCCTCGTTCCAGGAGGGGATCACCGCGTCATGCTCCGGCCGCATCGCCGGAAAGGGGGCCACGTTGCTCACCCCGATAGGACACGGTTCTGCGACATTTCGAAACCACGGTTTGAGTATCCTATCCGACCGATGAAATCCGCTTTCGCCGTCCTGCTCCTTCTCACCGCCGCCTGCCGCTACGAAGCCCCTGCCGGAACGATCGATGGTTCATCGATTCAGAAGGACGAGGATGCGTGGCGCGCGCATCGCGCGGAGAGGTTGAAGGCTCCGGACGGTTGGCTGACGCTCGCTGGTCTTTACTGGCTCAGCGACGGCAACAACGATGTCTCGCTTCCGGCGAAGCCGCCGGTGCCGGCGCAGTTCGTTTTGCAGAACGGGAAGGTGACGCTACAGCCGAATCCGTCGCTGACGATCGAGGGAAAGCCGGTCACCGCGCCGGCCGTGCTCCACGACGATACGGAATCGAAGCCGACGGTGGTGCGAACGGGCTCGCTGTCCTTCGTCGCCATCCGCCGCGAGGATGCCGCGCACGGTCCGCGCTTCGGAGTCCGCGTTCGCGATACGGACGCCGATGCCCGCGCGCATTTCAAAGGACTCGATTACTTTCCCGTCGATCCGAACGCACGCGTGGAAGCGCGCTTCGAACCCTACAACCCACCGAAGAAGATCCCGATCACGAACGTCCTCGGCATGACCAGCAACGAGATCTCGCCCGGCGCGCTCGTGTTCACGCTGCAGGGGCGCGAGTTCCGCATCGATCCGATCCTGGAGCAGGGCGAGACGGACTACTTCATCATCTTCAAAGACGCGACCAGCGGAAAAGAGACGTACGGCGCCGCGCGCTACATGTACGCGCATCCGCCGGATGCGAATGGCAAGACGATCGTCGATTTCAACAAGTCGTACAACCCGCCCTGCGCGTTTACGCCGTACGCAACCTGCCCGCTGCCGCCGGTGCAAAACCGGCTACCGATCCGCATCGAAGCGGGGGAGAAAAAGTACGCCGGGGGCCACGCCTGAGCTACGCGTTCGCGCGCTCATCCGCGAGCACCTGAGCGACGCAGGCGGTCACGTTTTTGCCCGTCTGGATGTCGAGGAACTCATTCGGTCCATGTGCGTTGCTGTGCGGCCCGAGGACGCCGGTGATCAGGAACTGCGCATTCGGAAAGCGCTGGCCGAGCATGCCCATGAACGGAATCGACCCGCCTTCGCCCCACGTCGTGGCCGGCTTGCCGAAAAAGTTCTGCGATGCGGAATCGATCGATTTCTCCAGCCACGGCTGCACTTTCGGCACTTCCCATCCGCCCGCGCCTTTCTCCGGCTCGAACGTGACCCGCGCGCCGTACGGCGGATCGCTTTCCAGCAACTCCTTCAACTTGCCGTCGAGATTCGTGGCATCGAGCGTCGGCGGAACACGAAGCGAAAGCTTGATCGATGTTTTCGGCCGCAGCACGTTGCCGCCCTGCACGAGATCGGGCAACCCGGCCTGTCCGGTGTACGACAACATCGGCCGCCACGTGCGGTTTAGCAGAAGTTCTACGGGATCGGTCGCCATCGGCGTCATCCCTGGCAGAAACGGGAACTTGTTGTAGATCTCGTCGCCAAGAATCCGGGCCGTCTCCTGAACCTCGGCCAGGCGATCCGAAGGAACCTCCGCGTGCAGCCACTCAGGGATGATGCGTCCCGTCTGCGCGTCTTCGAGACGATCGAGGAGCATGCGAATGATCCGAAAACTCGACGGCACGATCCCGCTGGCGTCGCCCGAGTGCACGCCCTCGCTGAGAACCTCGACCGTGAGATTGCCGACGATCGAGCCGCGCAGCGACGTCGTCATCCAGAGCTGGTCGTAATTGCCGCAGCCGCTGTCGAGGCAGATGACAAGCCCTGGCGTTCCGATCTTGTCCGACAGCAGATCGATGTACGCGGGCAGATCGAGCGATCCGCTCTCTTCGCAACATTCGATGATGACCACGATGCGCGAGTGCGGCGCGTTGCTGGCCTTGACCGCACGAATCGCGGAGACAGCCGCGAAGATTGCGTAGCCATCGTCGGCACCGCCGCGTCCGAAGAGTTTTCCGTCGCGCAGGACCGGAGTCCACGGCCCGAGGCCGGCCTCCCAGCCGACCATGGCCGGTTGCTTGTCGAGATGGCCGTACATCAGCACCGTCGACGAACGGTCGCCATCAACTTCGATGAAGATCAGCGGCGTACGCCCTTTCAGCTCGTGCGTTTCGATGCGCAGACCTTCGATCTGCTGCTCTTCCACCCACGACTTCGCAAGCGCAACGGCCTCGTTCATGTGCCCGTTCTGCTTCCAGTCGGGATCAAAAAGAGGGGATTGGTTGGGGATGCGGATGTAGCGCTGGAGCGTGGGAACGATCGAGGCGTCCCAAATCTGATCGACGCTGTGGGCGATCTGTTCTGAATTCATCGACTTACCTTCTGCGGGCGGCGTTTGCGACGGCGGAGGATAGCATCAGTGCGGCGGCGCGCTGGCGGAATCCGCGGACAGTGTCCGTCAAAAAATCAGCGACACCTTTCCGCTACTAATCGGGTATGATGCGCGAACCCCAGACAAGCTTCAGCTCGAATAAACTGACGTCTCAACGGAAACTTGTACTTGTCAGATTTCGTGGTATGGTCTGCGCATCTCGTCCATAATTATCGACTCGCAGCTTCCGAGAGAGAGGAAGAGGACCGCGGTCGTGCTTGACCCAAACGTGCTGGAAACGCTTACAGGCGCCCCCCTGACCCTGCCCGCCGCGGAGGTGGAACCTGTTCTGCCGCCGGTCGTGCCTGCGCCCGATCCGCAACCTGAAGAAATCGGCGAGCTCTACGTTCGTCACCGCCCGCTGCTGCTCCACGTCGGCTGCCGCAAGTTCCGCATCCCTGAACAAGACGCGGAAGGGCTGATCCAGGAAGTCTTCGTGTCCTTCATGACCACGACCACCAAGGTAGAGAACACGCGGGCCTGGCTGGTGGCGGCGATGTGTAACGCGAGCCGCCACTACTGGCGCGGCCAGGGTCGCACTGAACCTCTGCCGGATGATTTCGACGATCACACCGATCCGTCGTCGACCGGGATCGCCGACAAGCTGGCCATGATCATCACTATGCAGCAGGCCCTCGGCTACCTCCAGCCGCGCTGCCGCGAAACGCTCTACCTCCACTACTACGAAGGCCGTTCCGCGAACGATGTTGCGGCCTCGCTCGACACGACGTCGCGCTACGCGGAAAAGCTCATCCACAACTGTCTGAAACGAGTCCGGGAGATCTACCTCAGCATCACGGCGGTGAAGCGATGATGATCGAACAGCATTACGACGAAGAAGTGCTCGCCGGTTTCCTCGCGGAGCCGATCGATTCCGCCGCGCGCGACCGCCATCTGGCTGGCTGCTCGCTCTGCAAGCAGACGCTGAACTCGATCCGCAACACAGCCGGCCTGCTGAAACAGCCCGATGTCTGGAGCCGCGAGTCGTTCTCCAGCGCCCCCCGCCCCGAGACCCTAGCCTTCCTCCGCAACGTGCAAAGAACGATGTCCGACGAAGACGCCGCCGCCGCGGTCTACGTCAAACAACTGTTGGCCGGATCGCGCGAAACATGGGCGAGCCGCCTTGCCGAACACCCGGAGTGGCGGACCGCGGGCGTGGTGCGGAAGTTGATCGCGGCCACGGATCGGGCAATCGATGTGATGCCCGCTGATGCAGTGGAAATCACGCGATTGGCGTCCGCTGTGGCAGACGGCTTGGGTAATTCAGATCACGCGACTCAACTACGCGGCAGCGCTTGGTACGAGTTCGGATACGCACTTCTGTACACCGGCGCCTACGGCGACGCCCTCAATGCGCTCGCAACGGCAGAATCGTGTTTCGCCGCCGTCCGAACCGCGAATCACGAGCTGGGACGCCTGTATCTCGTTCGCGCAATGGTTTACCGAGCTCTGGAAAGAAGCGGGGATTCGCTGCCGGCAATCGCGTCTGCGGCTGCGATCTTCCGCGAGTATGGGGACAAAGAACGTTCCTATGCGGCGAAACTCGCGGAAGGCTTGGCGTTGTATAGCAGTCGCCGCTTCCGCGAAGCTCTGAGACTAAATCTCGAAATCGCGAATGAAGAGACGATCGCTGGCCGGTGGCGTGCAGCCGCTCAGCAAAACGCGGCGACCTGCTACCGCGAACTGGGCGATTTTGACGCGGCAATCGAACACTTCGTCAAGGCCATAAGCGCGTTTGAATCCGCGGGAATGATGTCCTTCCGCGCCAAGGCGAGGTGGACGCTTGCGCGCATTTTCGTAGCTCGGACCCAGTACGAGCCAGCGTTGCGCATGCTGAGCGAACTACGCGGAGAGTTCAGCGAGCTTGGGATGGCCAACGACGTGGCGATCGTATCGCTCGATATCGCCGAAGTTTTGATTGCGACCGAACGGCACGCCGAGATCGCCGCCGCTTGCAGGCCGGCGATGTCGTACTTCGAAAGCGCGCAGCTCACCGCGTCGGAAGCAGCTCGGACTGCGGTGACGTACTTGTGCGAAGCCGCCTTGGCCGGCAAAGCGACGACCGCACTCGTTTCGGATTTGCGGATGGCCTTTGTAGTCCAGTCGAAGCGTCCTGAACTGATTCAGGCGTACTGCTGAGCAGCAATCTTGACCATCGTGGGTAGGGAAAAGTTGGCGCCAGACACTCCTAGGTAAGGGCGCCCTCCAAACAAACGAGTTCATCTGAACTCGACGGAGGGTGTATGTCTACGAGATCGAAAACTAGAGTTGCTGCGTTCGTACTTCTCATCGCGCTTACCAGCGGCATTGCGTCCGCAGCTCCGAAGCGTCAAGACCCGCAGGATGGCTTCTTTGGCAGACTCGGGCAAATCGTCAACCAGATTCGCAAGATTCTGCACCCCGTACCGTTCGACGATCCGTCCTTCCCCAAACCCTGAGCCCCTCCCGTTTACAATACGCCGGCTGTTCCAGGGAGCGTGTCCATGTCGGTGGTGTTGTCGGTTCGGGATGTGGTGAAGACGTTTGGAGCGGTGCGGGCGGTGGACGGGGTCTCGTTCACCGTCCAGCGCGGCACGATTACGGGACTGCTCGGCCGGAACGGCGCGGGGAAGACGACCACCATCCGGATGATTACGGGTGTCTTCTTTCCTGACGCCGGCTCGATTGAGTGGCTCGGCAGTGATCGTGACGCGCGCGACCGCATCGGCTATCTGCCGGAAGAGCGTGGGCTCTATCGCCAGATGAAGGTGAAGGAGCATTTGCTGTTTCTTGCCGAGATCAAAGGCAAGCGCGGCAGCTCCGTCACCGCCGCGGCCGAGCGCTGGCTCAAACGGTTCGAGCTTTGGGACAAGCGTGATTCCAAGGTCGAGGAGTTGTCGAAGGGCAACCAGCAGAAGGTTCAGCTCATCGGAACCCTGCTGCACGACCCCGAGCTCATCATTCTCGACGAGCCGCAGTCGGGACTTGATCCCGTCAACATGCTGCTGGTTCGCAACCTCCTTCGCGAGTTGAAGGACGAGGGGAGGACCATCCTCCTTTCCACGCACATGATGGCCGAGGCCGAGAGAATGGCGGACGAGATCATCCTCGTGCACAAAGGGAAGGTCGTTCTCTCTGGTGCGCTTGACGCCGTTCGCGACTCATTCGGTAAGAACACGTTGCACATCGACTACGAAGGCGACGGGGGATTTCTCGAACAGCTACCGCAGGTCAAACGGGCCACGATCGTGCCGAACGGTGCCGAGATCAGTCTTGCGGATGGGGCCGACCCGCAGCAAATTCTCGAGGCCACCATCGGCAAGTTGCGCATCCGCCGGTTCGAGCTGGCCGCGCCCTCGCTCGAGGAGATCTTCATCGAGCAGGTCGGCGCCGAGACCATGACCATGGAGGCCAGTCGATGAACAAGATGTTCGCAGTCATCAAGCGCGAGTACCTGCAGGCCGTGCGGAAAAAGATGTTCATCTTCATGACGCTGTTCTTTCCGGTCCTCATGGCCGCGCTGTTCGTTCTGCCCGGACTTCTCATGGCGCGTGGTCTGGGAGGGAAAAAGGTCGCCGTCGTCGACGGGACCGGAGCGCTGCGCAGCTCGTTCTCGCGAAAAATCAGCCCCGAGGCGCCCGACCCGAAGAAGGCGATTTCCGGCGGCAATCGAGGGGAATTACCGCAGACGATCGACGTCGAATATGCCGATACCCACCTCCAGACTCCTTCCGACGGGGCCAAGCCGTATCTCGACCGGCTCAATGTTCCCAAGGAATCGGGGAATCGGCTCGACGCCGTCCTGACGATTCCGGCGAAAGCGTTCGAAGGCAACGACGCGAAGATGACGTACTACAGCCGCTCGTCGGCGGACGTCATCTCGCAGGACAGGCTCGCGTCGATTGCGAACCGGGCCATTCAGAAGCAGCGTCTGGCCGCGCGTGGGATTCCTGCGGAAGCGGTTGACACCCTGACTCGCGAAGTTCCAACGGAGGGCGTGCAGCTCTCCAAGAGCGGCGAAAAGAAGACGGGCAACGAATTCAACTTCATCATTGGAATGATCTTCGCCGGTCTCCTGATCATCCCCTCGTTCATCTACGGACTGGAAACGATGCGCGGAATCGTCCAGGAGAAGAGCGAGCGCATCGTGGAAGTGCTCATCTCCTCGATGTCTCCCCGGGAGTTACTGACCGGCAAGATTCTCGGTGTTGCCGCGGTCGGCCTGACCCAGATCACAGCCTGGCTGACCATCATCGCCGCCGGCGGCGCGTTCGCCGCTGCCAGCGCCAAAATGGCCGGCTTCAATGTTTCGCAGTTTCTCCGGCCCATGGTCTTCGTCTACTTCGCGCTCTTCTTCCTCCTCGGCTATCTGACCTTTGTCTGCATCTACGCCATCGCCGGAGCGGCCTGCAACACCGATAAGGAAGCGCAGCAACTTGTCGCTCCCGTCCAGATGATCATGATGGTGCCGTGGTTTGTGATGTTCCCGATCATCACCAATCCCGACTCCACCATGGCCGTGACGCTTTCCATGATGCCGGTTTACGGACCTCTGACGATGTTCGCCCGGACGCTCGTCTCCGAGCCGCCGGTGTGGCACGTGTTGCTCTCGATTGCCGTCTCCATCGCCACGATCGCGGTCTTCTTCTATGTCACCGCGAAGATCTTCCGCGTCGGCATCCTCTCGTACGGAAAGCGGCCCACGATTCCCGAACTCTGGAGATGGCTGAAGGTAGCGTAGCGGGCAGGTTATGATCCGCGCTTACTCCACAAAACACAGGGGGCTGCGCGGATGGAGATCAAGACTCTCAACGACATTTACACCGTCACCTGCTCGCTGGATCGTCCAGCGGCGCTGAAGTACAAACGTGACGGGAAATGGGTCGACACCAGCGTCGACGAGTTCCGCGATACCGTTCGCTACTTCGCCACCGGTCTGCGCCTGCTCGGGCTCAAAGCCGGCGACCGCGTGGCCATCCTCTCCGAGAACCGGCCGGAGTGGGCGATGGCCGATTTCGCCATCCTCGCCAGCGCCGCTGTCACCGTTCCGGTCTACCCGACGCTCCTCGGCTGGCAGATCGAGTACATCCTGAATGATTCAGGTTCCGTGGCCGTCATCTGCTCGAACGAAGAGCAGATGAAGAAAGTGGCTGGGATCCGCGATCACTGCCCGCACATCCACAACGTCATCGTATGCGACCCGCCGCCGAAGCTGCCGCCGGGCGTCCTCAGTTTCGCCGACGTAGTCGAAAGCGGGCGCAAAGCGGACGACGACGCCGCGCGAAAATGGTTCGACGAAACGCGCGCCAGGCCGAAGCCCGATGATCTGGCCACGCTCGTCTACACCTCGGGGACGACCGGCAATCCGAAGGGCGCCATGCTCACGCACGGCAACATCACCAGCAACGTCCTGGCGACCTCCAACGTACTGCCGATCGGCAAGGGCATGGTCGGCCTCTCCATCCTGCCGCTCTCGCACATTCTCGAGCGGATGGGCGACTACACCTACTTCTACCGCGGTTGCACCATCGCTTACGCCGAGAGCGTCGTCAAAGTCGGCGACAACCTGCGCGAAGTCCGGCCGGAGCTTTTCGCCGCCGTGCCGCGGCTCTTCGAGAAGATGCGGACCACGATTCTCGACGGCGTGGCCGTGCAGCCGGCGTCGAAGCAGAAGATCTTCAAATGGGCGCTCGGAATCGCCGAGCAGCGCCTGCCGTATCGCGTCTCGCGCAAGTCGATGCCGCTCGGCCTGAGCATGAAATCGTTCATCGCCGACAAGCTCGTCTTCAGCAAGATCCTGGCGCGGCTCGGAGGGCGCGTGAAGATGGTGCTCTCCGGCGGCGCGCCGCTGTCTGCCGAACTGGCCGCATTCTTCATCGGCGCGGGGCTCGACATCTACGAAGGCTACGGCCTCACCGAAACCTCGCCGGTCATCGCCGTCAACACGCCGGAGTGGCGCCGCGTCGGGACCGTCGGCCGCATCATTCCTGGCGTCGAAGTGAGGATCGCCGAGGATGGAGAGATTCTGAGCCGCGGCCCGCACATCATGAAAGGGTATTGGAACAACGACGACGCCACGAAGCAGGCCATCGACGCCGATGGCTGGTTCCACACCGGCGACATCGGCGAAATCGACAAGGATGGGTTCCTCAAGATCACCGACCGCAAGAAAGACATCATCATCAACGCGTACGGCAAGAACATCGCTCCGCAGCCGCTCGAAGCGCTGCTGAAAAGCTCGCCGTACATCGGAACGCCTGTACTCATTGGCGACCGCCGCAAGTTCCTGGTGGCGTTGCTCGTCCCGAACTTCGACAAGCTCGAGCGCGATGCATCGGCGCTCGGCGTGCAGTTTGCGAATCGCGATGAATTGATCGGCAACGATAAAGTCCGGCAGATTTATCAGGGCGAAATCGATCGCTTCAACACGAACCTCGACCGCCAGGAAAAGATCCGCCGCTTCGCGCTGCTGCCGCGCGATTTCAGCATCGACGAGGACGAGATCACGCCGTCGCTCAAAGTGAAGCGGAAGATGATCGACAAAAAATACAAAGACGTCATCGACGTGATGTACATCGACGAAGACGCCGATGAACGCGAAGGAAAACGGGCCTGAACCCATGACCACCCTGGCTGAAACACCGGCGCGGACCGGCTCCGCGTTCCGTATCGAGCGCGAAGGAGATCTCGCTACTGTCTGGTTCGATCTTCCCGGCGAGAAGGTCAATAAATTTTCGACCGCCGTCATGTCCGAGTTCGCGGCGGTCGTGGACGAACTTGAAAACGATCGCGACATCAAGCGCGTGATCATCGCCTCCGGCAAGCCGTCCATCTTCATCGCCGGCGCGGACGTCACGGAGTTTTCGAAAGCGACGTCCGCGGAACAGGCCGCCGAGTACACCCGCTTCGGCCAACAGACAATTCATCGCTTCTCGAAGCTACCGCAAGTTACGGTCGCTGCAATCAACGGCGCGGCGCTCGGCGGCGGCTGCGAGCTGGCCATCACGTGCGACTACCGCGTCATGTCCGACAGCCCGCGCGCGCAGATCGGATTGCCGGAGACGAAGCTCGGCATCTTCCCCGCCTGGGGCGGCACAACGAAGCTGCCGCGGCTGATCGGCCTTCCGGCCGCGCTCGACATCATCCTCAACGGCAAAACGCTCGACGGAAAGCGAGCGAAGCGGATGGGACTCGTCGACGAAGTTGTTCCTGCCGCGATCCTGCTCGATATCGCCAAACAGTTCTCGACGAAGCCCAAACGCCGCGGTAGCGGCCGCACCAAGTTCTACGTCGAAGGCAATCCGCTCGCCCGGCGCGTCATCTTCGGTAAGGCGCGCAAAGCGGTCATGAACCAGACGCACGGCCACTATCCCGCGCCGCTGGCCGCCATCGACGTCATGGAGTACGGCATGTCCGCGGGCGTCGAGCGCGGCCTCGCACGCGAAGTCGAAGCCGTCGTCCCGCTCATCGTCGGTCCGAAGTGCGAAGTTGCGCAGAACCTCATCCGGCTGTTCTTCATGATGGAGGAGTCGAAAAAAGAGCGGATCGCCGCCTCGCCGGTCGAAGTGCGCGACGCCGGCGTCCTCGGCGCGGGCATCATGGGCGGCGGCATCGCCCAACTCATCGCCGACAAGACCGACGCCGCCGTGCGGATGCGCGACATCAACTGGAAAGCGATCGCCGGCGGCATGAAAGCAGCCGCGAAAATCTGGAAGAAGAAAGTCGATCGCCGCCGCATGACCCGCGGCGAGATGCAGCGGAAACTGGCGCGCATCACCTCCACTACCGACTGGAGCGGATTCGAGCGCTGCGAACTGGTCGTCGAAGCGGTCGTCGAGAATCTCGACGTCAAACGGCAGGTGCTCGGCGAATTCGAAGCGACCGCCAGAACCGGCGCCATCTTCGCCACCAACACGTCCACCATTCCGATCACCGACATCGCCGCCCAGGCCGTGCATCCCGAGAACGTCGCCGGCATGCACTTCTTCAATCCGGTCGACCGCATGCCGCTCGTCGAGGTAATACGAGGGGCGAAGACCTCCGACGTGGCCATGGTCACGGTCGCCAACTTCGCACGGAAGCTCGGCAAGACGGTCGTTTACTGCAACGACGGACCCGGCTTCGTCGTCAATCGCATCCTCGGGCCGTACATGAACGAGTCCGGCTTCCTGCTCGAGGAAGGCAACTCCATCGAGTCGCTCGACAAAGCGATGGTCGACTTCGGGATGCCGATGGGACCGATGGCGCTACTCGACGAAGTCGGCATCGACGTCGCCGCGAAAGTCGCCAAGATCCTGGGCGGCGCGTTCGGCGATCGCATGGAGCCGTCGCACGTCGTCGAGACGCTCTACGGCGACGGCCGCTACGGCAAGAAAAACGGGAAAGGCCTCTATCTCTACGAAGGCGGCAAGCGCCAGGGCCCCGATCCCTCAGTCTACAAACTCCTGAACATCCGTTCGACCCGTCCCGCCGACGCGCCGGCAGTCGTGGAGCGGATGATCTTCGCGATGGTGAACGAAGCGGCCATGATCCTCGACGAGAAAATCGTGGCCTCGCCCGCGGAGTTGGATCTCGCGATGATCATGGGCACCGGCTTTCCGCCGTTCCGCGGAGGCCTGCTGCGCTACGCCGACAAACTCGGGCTGCCGTACATCCTGGCCCGGCTCGACGATCTGTTTCAGAAGCACGGCAAACGCTTCCTCGCCACGGCGGCGCTGCGCAAGCTCGCCGAACGTGACGGGAAGTTCTATCGATGATCCGATCGGTCGAACGGTCCTGATTGCGGATTCAAGCTTCCAGGCCATGCTCCCGTTCGAGACAGAAGTCGCACAGATCTACGACGAGATCGGCGCGCATTACGGCGAAACGATCGACCAGTTCCA
The DNA here is from genome assembly GCA_019247495.1 of Acidobacteriota bacterium. Lineage (GTDB taxonomy): Bacteria > Acidobacteriota > Thermoanaerobaculia > Gp7-AA8 > Gp7-AA8 > JADGNZ01. The sequence goes on along the minus strand of JAFAOU010000161.1, from coordinate 12,807 downwards.
GAGTCTGCCCGCCGCGAATCAGTATCGAAAGCTTTACGAGTTAACCGAATCGTACGTAGCGCCCGGCTCGGCCGTACTCGACTGGGGCTGCGGGCGCGGTCACTTCTCGTACTACCTTCTCAAACGCGGCTACCGCGTTACGGCGTACTCCCTGGAAGACTCTCCTCAGGTCTTCACCGCATTGAGCGCGGAGGAACGCAGCAGGCTCACACTCGTGCGCGGCAACGAAGCGGTATTGCTACCGTTTCCTGCGAATTCGTTCGACGCGGCCTTCAGCGTGGGCGTTCTCGAGCACGTCAGAGAAGTTGGCGGCACAGAGTCAGGAAGTTTGAAGGAGTTGCGAAGGGTATTGTCGTCCGCGGGAACGCTGATCGCGTATCACGTCCCGAACCGGCTCAGCTACATCGAGGCTCTTGCGCGCGTCGCGTATGGCCGCCGGTATCGCCACGTGGCGGAGAGCGTCAAGTTTCACAAATTCCGTTTCGGAGCGTCCAATCTTGCCGCTCTGGTGGGAGACGCCGGTTTCGCGATGGCCGAGTTCGGGCGGTACGGTTTTCTGCCACGCAACTCATTCAACCGACTGCCGGCCTCGTTGCGTTCCGGCCGGCGGCTGACTTCGGCCGTCAATATCGCGGACCATTTTCTGGAGCGTCTCTTTGCGCCTGTGGTCCAGAACTTCTATTTCGTCGCTCGGGCGAAGGAAGCGTGATCCGTTGTTTATGAGATGCTTTCGCGCGTTCCGGTGATGGACTTCAGCCAACCACCTTCGTCATTGACGCCGTATCAGCGCCTCGCATTTTGGCTTCTCGCACTGTTTTGTGCGGGAACGCGGTTTCTGGCGATGGCCCGCTCTCTTTGGGAATGGGACGAGGCGCTTTTCTGCCTCGGGATGCGTTCTTATGACGTAACGCTCCACCACCCGCATCCGCCCGGATTCCCCGTGTACATCGCACTGGGAAGAATCGTGCGGACGGTCATTCCGAATGATTTCCGCGCTCTTCAGGCAGTCAACCTTGCCGCGGGGATGCTCGTCTTTCCCGCGATCTTTTTTCTCGCGCGCGAGTTACGCTTTCCGTTCGTCACCGCCACGATCGCCGGCGCACTCTGCGCCTTTTTTCCGAATGCCTGGTTCTTCGGCGGAAGTGCATTCAGCGACGTCCCCTCGGTGGTCCTGGTCGTCTTCGCAGTCGCGTTTCTCTTCCGTGGATGCCGCGATGCGAACGCGTATCTGATCGGGTCCGTGCTCCTGGCGCTTGCTGCCGGAATTCGTCCGCAGAACTTTCTGATCGGGCTCGCGCCCGGCGTGCTGGCCACGGTCTATCGGGCCCGTGCCGCCTGGCGGGACGTCGTGTTTGCCGCGCTGGTCGGCGCGGCCATCGTCGCCGTCGCGTTCGGAGGCGCGATTGCCGCGACCGGCGGAGCGCAGCCGTACTTCGCCTCCGCAAAGGAGCACGGCCAGTACATCACCCGCGTCGACTCCTTCCGCAGCCCGTCCCGCCCACCGTTGTGGCGCCTCTTCGATCGCTTCTTCATCAAGCAATACCAGTCGATTGGACTCGGCTTCGTCACTTCGATCCCCGTTTTCGTTTCCATCGGCGGCGCCTTCGCCTCGCGTGACCGCGCAATCGGTTGGCTCGTGCTCAGCTTCGGGCCGTTTGCAGTCCTCGCATGGATGATGCTCGACCGCTACAGCATCAACCGGTTCTCCATCGGCTACTGTCCATTGTTCGCGATCCTCGCCGCCGACGGCATCCGCCGGCTCACGCGCGCCTGGCCGCGACTCGAGGCGTTCGCCGGCGCATCCCTCATCGCATCGTTCTTCGTCTGGACGCTGCCCGCTCTGGCCGTAGTCCGCAACACCAAGGCTCCTTCGGTGCTCGCCGTCGAAGCGGTGGCCCAACACCTCGATCGCCGCACCGACGAGTTATTCGTCGCGGGCGATATCGACCCGTTCCTCTTGTATCTCTTGCCGCGTTATCCCTACATTCACGTGCTCGACAAGCGGGCCATGCCGCTCTCGATCGGCAGCCGCAGACCGTGGATTCTCGCCGAGGCCGGTGCGAAAGATCGCGGAGCGCTCGTGTTCCATCGCGAGCGCGGACACCTCTGGAACATCGCGCGGCGACACTACTTCGACGCGGGCGTCTTCCCGGTGGAGACTCCGCCGCAATTCATCGCGGGCTGGTATCCGCCGGTGCGTGAGATTCCGTTCGAAATGCGAGCGATGACCGGCCACTCCGTGACGCGGCTTCCTCCGTCGCCCGGCGCGACGATGCTGCGGATTCAATTTCGCGTGCCGAACGCCTTAGTCGTCGCCCACGCCACGATCACCATCGCGCTCAACGGCCGCGTGATCGACCGCTTTCCGGCCGTCTACGAGGATGATCGCGAGTACAACGTGACTCCCGCTCCGGGCGCCGCGCCGAACCTGCTCGACCTGTCGATCGATCAAACGATGCACGAGCCGCGGGAGTTGGGGATGACGATTCGCGGCCTTTCGTTCGGGTAACGTTGCTATGACTGATCAAAACGTTTCTCTCCGAATCATCGTCGAGAACCCGCCGGTGCGCTTTGCCGTGCAGCGCGGCAAGGTCGAACTGCTCGAGGCAACCTCGGCGAACGCGACGCAACAGGTTTTCGAATTCTCCGTCCGCGCGCGCGACGACGGATCCGGCGGCGCTCCCAACTTTCTCGGACCATTTGCGCAAGGCCCCGTCGGCGGCCGGTTCGTTTACGTCAACTCCGGCACGCTGGGCGGCGAGCCGAACTCGCGGTGGACGCGGCGCGCGAAGGTTCCGCTTGGCGGAATCACTTGGAGCATGATCAAAAAAGGATCCGTCATCGAAGCCCGCATCGCCGGCACGGCGCGCGACGGAGGCCCCGCCTGCGCGACCGTGCCGTTGCTCGGCGGTGGCTGGAACGTCGCTCAGTAGCGCCAGTAACCGGCGATCCAGACGCGGCGGAATGCGCGGCGCTCCCAATGCGGCGCGATCCAGACCGCGCCAACGCGGGGCGCTTCCACCCAGCGTCCTTCGACGAGCACGAGGCCCGGCCGTGGAGGACGGGCGACAACGGTTGTGGTGCAGGCGGCCATCATCAGACTGGCCGCGATGATCGATGCTGAGATGAGTCGTTTCATGGTGTGTTGCTCCTTCTCCGATCAGACGAAGAAGCACGTCAACGTGTTGACGATCGGCGCCCAGACAAAAACGCGCCGGCTCGCACCGGCGCGTTCGTAAACATCCATCGAAACGAAACGTCTACTTCAGTTTCGATTTCGCTTCTTTGGCCATCTTGAGGTGATCCTGCAGTGTCGGAAGCGTCTTCGTCGCCCACGCTTTCAGGTCCGGGTCCTTCGCATCTTTCGACGCCTTCTCGAACTCCTTCACATCCTTCTCGTGGTCCTCGACCATGCCGCCGATGTACTCCTTGTCGAAGTCCTTCCCGTTCAACTTCGAGAGTTTGTCCGACATCTTCTTGCTCTCGTCGTCGATGTCCGCGGGGAGGGTCACGCCTTTGGTCTGCGCGAGTTGTTTCAGCTCGTCGTTTGCTTTGCCGTGATCGCTGACCATGCGGTTGCCGAAGTTCTTCACATCCGGGCTGGTGCCCTTCGAGGATGCCATCTGCCCGAGGATTACTTCGGCCATGCCGCCCTGGGCCGCTTTGTTCATGAACTCCTGATCGCCGGGATCGACTGTCGCCGCCGCGCTCGAAGTCGTGTTCGTGCCTGACGTGTCGGAGCCGGCGGCTCCGGTGGTCGACGACGTCGTCGACGTATCGGTTGCGCTCGTAGTCGTCGTCGATGTGTCGGTGGTGTCGTTGTTATTCGTCTCGTGATGGCAGGCGAAAGCCATCATCGCCAGCGCGCAGATGAGCGCGAGAATCCACGGGTAATTTTTCATCTTCCTCATTTTCTGAATCGCTCCTTTCGTGTCACGGTACCGTCCGGTGTTTGTGCACGAAGTGCTCCAGCGTCAGTTGACCCGCTTTTTCCGGGGAGCTTTGCGCGCGACGGCCGGTTTCTTCTTCTCCGTCGGCGGGTATTGCTTCGCGGAGACGGCGTTCACGTAACGGACGAACTTCGTGAAGAGCTGCTCGCTGCGATCGACTGTTGCGGCGGCGCGGGAGAGTTCGTCCACATAGCTGCCGGAACTGAGTTGCAGTTGCGAGTCGCGCGTCAGCATGGCCGTCATCATGTCGGAGACGGCGAACTCCGTCGGAGGCTTGATGCCGAGGGACTTGGCGGAGTCGGTGATGGCCCGGCGGGCGGAGGGGGAGAGCTCGGCGATTTTTCCCACCAGCGTCGTCTCGATGTGGCTCGACTCCGGCGTGATGATCATGACTGCGCTGCGTGACGCCACGAAATCCGGCGACGCATTCACGATCCCTTTGGTCGCGGGGAGGAAGAGCTTGTCGCCGTTGTTGGGATCGAGCTGGTTGTAAATCGCCGGTCGAAGCAGCCGTCCCGAATTGCACGCGCTGATGATCACGTAGTAAATCCCTTCCGGCTCGAGCCGCTGCTGCAACGCGCCGGCGGAGATATAGGAGCGGCCGGCGTCCGGGTCGTAGCTCGTCTGCAGCTTCAGCCCGTTGCCGTTCGTGCCGTGCGTTTCGAGAATGAGCGTGAAGATGCGCCGTTCGGGATACAGCACGTTGTGCCGGTGCACGGCGTCGAGGACTTTTTCCCAGTCCGCATCCTGAAAACAGGCGAAGCCGAGCGACTCGTAGAAACGGCAGTTGTCCGGGACGGAGAGATCGGGACTGAAGACGACGCCAACGCCGCGCCCGATCTCGCTCACGTTTCGCGAGGCAACGTCGGGCCAGGCGCGATCGAGAAGGTGAAGGCTGCTGTTGTCCAGCGCCGCGCCGCGAACTGCCGCAACAAGGCACAGCAGCGGAAGCAATCGTCGTCGGATCGTGAACATGTGATGCGCGATGCTTAGTGAGTGCCGGTTGAGCCGCTCGTAGCTGTTGTGGCACTGCTCGTCGTCGCGGCGGTGTTCGTCACAGGCGCGCCCGCGCCGGTCTCCGTGGCGGTGGTTCCTGTAGCTGTCGATTTCACGGTTTCGGATGATTCGGCCGTGCTTTCCGCGGGCTTGCCGCCGCCGCAGGCGCTGCAAAGAGAGACGATGGCGATGATGCCGATGATCTTGCGGAGCATTTCAAACCTCCGGACAGGCAAAGAGCAATCGTCGCGCCCGGTTGGCGCGGGACGTGAACGCCGTCCCTACGGAGGTGCAGTATGGCTGAGGTTATCGGACGCTTTTCGGCCCACACATTCGCGCTCCTGCGCATCATTGCGGGCCTCATGTTCGCGATGCACGGGACGCAAAAACTCTTTGGATATCCGCCGATGCCGGCGGGGATGGGTGGCCCGTTGCCGCCGCTCATGAAAGTAGCGGGCGGCATCGAGCTGGTGTGCGGCCTGCTCATCGCCATCGGCCTCTTCACCGGGATCGCAGCGTTCATCGCGTGCGGCGAGATGGCCGCCGCGTACTTCATGGGTCACGCCTCCCACGGCGGTTTCTGGCCACTCGAGAACAAGGGCGAGCTGGCGGTTCTTTACTGCTTCCTGTGGCTGTTCGTTGCCGCGCACGGCGCCGGGATCTGGAGCATCGACAACGCGATGCGCCATCGCACGGTGGTTACGACCGCGTGAGTTGTCGGAGCGCGGCCTTCAGCAGCGCGGAGAGCTCGGCCTCGTTGCCGAGCTCTTTGCGCGCGAGGTCGAGGGCCGACTCGGCATCCTTCGGGCGGTAGCCGAGGTTGATGAGCGCGGAGTGGACGTCATCGTCGACCGAGGTGCGCGTCGACGGCGCGGGCTGGTCGCGTGCGGACTCCGGAATGAACAGTTTGTCGCGCAGCTCGAGCACGATGCGGTCGGCGGTCTTTTTGCCGACGCCCGGTATCGACGACAACTTCCTCACATCGCCCCTTGCCACCGCCTCGGCAAGATCCGCCGGTTCGATCCCCGAAAGGATCTTCTGCGCCAGCGTCGGTCCGATGCCAGAAATTGAGATCAGCTTCTCGAACGCGAATTTCTCTTCGCCCGACGCAAACCCGTAAAGCGACAGCGCATCCTCGCGAACGTGCGTGTAAATCGTGAGCGCGACGTCGCGCTGCCCTTCGAGCTTGTAGTACGTCTGCAACGAGATGTGTACCTCGTACCCCACGCCGCCCGCGACGACGAGCGCACGCGTGGCATCGAGTTGTTTGAGGGAACCTTCGAGGTAGCCGATCATTGGATTTTCACCACAGAGGCACAGAGGAAACGGAGATTGACCTCTGTGCTCTCTGTGTCTCTGTGGTGATCACGCCTTTCTCCACCGAGTCCCGCCCGGAGTGTCTTCCAGCACGATCCCGCGGCTCACCAACTCATCGCGCAACCGATCGCTCTCGGCGAAGTTGCGCGCCTTTCGCGCAGCGTTCCGCGCTTCGATCAGCGCGTCGATCTCGGCATCGAGGTTCGCTTCGCGCATCGGGAAAATATCCAGCACCGGATCGATCTTCATCAGCGCCGTCTTCAACCCCTCGGCATCCCCAGCCAGAATGCGGCCTTCGTCGAACGCGATGTTCCCTTCGCGAATGAGCGTGAAGAGCGCGCCGAGGGCGCCGGCGGTGTTGAGGTCATCGTCCATCGCCGTTTCGAAATCGGTGAGGAACTTGCCGATAAGTTGATCGGCAGCTCCGTCGGAATGCTTCGCATCGTGCGGGGCGGAGCGCGAAACCTCGTCGACGCGGAGGAGGAACGACTCGATCCGCGACAGCGCGTTCTTGGCATCGTCGAGCGACTGCGTGGTGAAGTTCAGCTTCGTGCGATAGGGGACCGAGAGCAGTGCGTAGCGGAGCGCAAGGAGGTCGTAACCCATGCTCTCAATCTCCGGCACCGTGTAGATGTTGCCGAGCGACTTCGACATCTTCTGCTGATCGATGTTGAGGTGCTCGCCATGAATCCAATAGCGGACGAACGGCTTGCCGGTCGCGCCCTCGCTCTGCGCGATCTCATTTTCGTGATGCGGGAAGATGAGATCGACGGCGCCGGTGTGGATGTCGAAGGTCTCGCCGAGGAGGTCCATCGACATGGCCGAGCACTCGAGGTGCCATCCCGGACGCCCTTCGCCGATCGGCGTCATCCAGGCGGGCTCGTTGTCCTTCTTTGCCTTCCAGAGCACGAAATCACGCGCCGATTCTTTTTCGTACTCGTCCGATTCGATGCGGCTGTATTCGCTCGTCTCATCGATCTCGACGCGCGAGAGTTTTCCGTAGCCGTCCAGCGTGGAGACCTTGAAGTAGGTCGAGCCGTCGGCCGTGTACGTGTGGCCGCGATCGTTGAGCTGCTGCACCAGCGCCACCATCTGCGGGATGTACTCCGTGGCGCGCGGATACGCGTCGGCCTTGCGCACGCGCAGCTTCGCGAGGGACGCGTGAAACGACTCGATGAACGGCGCGGTGTACGTCTGCAGATCCTGCCCCGCGGCGGCAGCGTTGCGGATGATCTTGTCCTCGACGTCGGTGACGTTCATGACCTGCTTCACGCGCAGCCCGCGCCACTCGAGATATCGCCGCAACACATCGCCCCACACAAACGTGCGCATGTTGCCGATGTGGAGGTGGTTGTAAACGGTCGGCCCGCACGAGTACATGCGCACCTCGCCCGGGATGAGCGGCTCGAAGGTCTCCTTCTCCCGCGTGAGGGTGTTGAACAACTTGAGATCGGACATGCGCGGGGGATAGTAAACCACTGTCATCCTGAGCCGCCGAAGGCGTCGTAGCCAAAGGCGAAGCGCCGGAGGACGGTCGAAGGATCTCCAGCCGGTAGCCCGTTGAACCTTCGCGTCGAAGTCTCCGCCGCCCGGCCGGGTTAGCAGCAGGGGGGTCCTTCGACCGTCCTCCGGCGTTACGCGCTTCGCGCTACAGCGCCTCCGGCGGCTCAGGATGACAGCGAGTACCCTATGCGACGCATGCTCACTCGCGAAGGTTTCCGCAACCGCTTCGGCGGCAATGCCGTCATCGGGATGGTTCATGTCGCTGCGCTGCCCGGTGCGCCGATGTATGGCGGGTCGATGCGGGCGATCGTCGATGCTGCGCTACGCGATGCGCGTGCGTTGCGCGAGGGCGGGTGCGATGCGATCGCGTTCGAGAACTTCGGCGATCGTCCGTTTTTCAAAGATCACGTCCCGGCGGAGACGGTTGCGGCGTTGACGCGCGTGATCGTCGAAGTCGCCGGCGAGGTCGAATTGCCGTTCGGCGTGAATGTGCTGCGCAACGATGCGGCGTCGGCGATTGCGATCGCGGCAGCGGCTGGCGCCGCGTTCATTCGCGTGAATGTCCACACCGGCGCGATGTTCACCGATCAGGGGATCGTCGAAGGACGCGCTGCGGACACACTGCGAAAACGCGCGGCGATCGCTCCCGATGTGCTGATTTTCGCGGACCACATGGTCAAGCATGCGACGCCGATGGTGCCGTTGGATGAGGTCCAGGCGGCGAAGGATCTGCGGCATCGCGGATTCGCCGATGCCGTCATCATCAGCGGAGCGGAGACCGGAGCGGAGCCGGATCGCGGACGCTTCGCTCGCGTGCGCGAAGCGCTCAGCGACGCGCCGATCCTCATCGGCAGCGGACTGACTGAGGCGAACGCGGGCACGTTCGCCGAGGCCGACGGAGCAATCGCCGGCACCTCGATCAAAATCGACGGACGCGTCGAAGCGCCCGTCGATCCCGACCGCGTGAAGCGGCTCGTCGCCGCGTTCAAGCGCCGCTGATCAGATCGCGCGCCGGCCAGTGACGAGCTGGATGATCAGCACGATCACCGCGATGACGATCAACAGGTGAATGAGTCCACCTCCGATGTGCATCGCGAAACCGGCCAGCCACAAAATGACGAGAACGACGATGATGAGCCAAAGTAAGTTTCCCATGTGGCTCAGCAATAGCTACTCGCGTGCCAGCGGCTGTCATCCAGAGCCGCCGGAGGCGTTGGAGCGAAGCGCGGAACGCCGAAGGACGGTCGAAGGATCTCAAGCTTCCCAATCTGCGTTGAATCGCAGGGGTTTCAGCCGGAGCGCATCTTGAGATCCTTCAGCGTCCTCTGCCGCCTCGCCTTCGGCTTCACGGCTCCGGCGCTTCAGGCTGAGAGTCACTCCCCGAACGTGATGCTTCCATCGCTCGCGCGTGTCGCCGCGGGCGCGTACGCTCCGAGAAATTCGCGCCGCCACCAGGCGCCGGTTCGGAGGCGTTCAGCTGTCGTTGAGAACCAGTATTGATACGCGACCGCGCGCACGGCCACCGGCGGCTTGCCTTCGAAGGGATTCGCGGCGAAGAGTCTCAGCACCGGCGGTGAATTCTCCAGCAATCGTCCCTCGGCGTTCAGCACCCATTGGTTGTCCTGAATCGATCCGAGCGACGCAAACCAGAGGTTCCATTCGAAGCGGGGCTGGTACGGTGCGTAAAGTCCGGGAGCTTTGCGGAGGTCCTGCGGCTTGTAGCGGAACGGATAGGCGATCCACGTCGTGCCGTCGCGCGTCCCCTGAAACTCGATCTCGTAGCGGTTGCGCGTCATCACTGCGAAGAGTCCGTAGCGATTCGCGACGCGGAACGGATCGAGGAGCTTGACCGTCGGAAACGATGGCATCAGAAACGCGGCGACCGAGGTCAGAAAGATCGTTGTGAGCACCACGGCCGCCGCGATCGACGGTTTTCGCGTTCGCGGCACAGGTATCGGTCCGCGCAGGATCGAGTCGTCGAGCAGAAGGATGGCAAGGCACAACACGAGGTAGTTGAGAAAGGCGTAGTTGGCGGTGAGGATGATGCCGATCTGCAGCGGCGTAACGATGATGAATGCGATGAGGCGGCAGAGTGAGTTCTTGCGCGGCGCGAACAAGAGCCAGACGGCAATCAGTTCGACGAAGAGCGTCAGGCCGGCAGAGAACGCATGGAACGAATGCGGCCACTGCTGCACGTACCAGCCGATCCACGATGGCAGCGGACCGTTCTCGTAGTACTTGTCCATCGCCGTCAGGTTGCGCCACTGCTCCTCGCCGCTGAGGAGCTTGACGAGTCCCGATTCGAAGTAGATGCGGAACCACTCCCACTGCAGCATGAAAACGGCCGCGCGCGACGGCGGCTGATCGCTTGCCATCCTCGGCCTGACGCCGCGCGGCGCGAGAAAGATCGACAGCAGCGCCGCTTCGAGCAGCATGCCGTCCGATTGATATCCCGCAAACTCCTGCGCCGCGCCGACGAACGAGAGAAAGCAGATGCCGGCGACGGCGATCGAAACTCGCGGCCAGATATTGATGACGATTGCGACCGACGCCGCGAATCCGATCCAGACGATGGCGCTGAGCATCGCGTCGCTGGCGTTGAACCAGAGCAGCGTCGGCGCGTACCAGTAGCCTTTCCATCCGAGTGCGCGATGGACGGCGTCGAGATACTGCCCGGCCGGAAGGATTCCGCGCGGCCCGATCAGTCCATGAATCTGGAAGAAGAGCGAGTAGAAAACGGAGAAGAAGATGCTACCCAGGCAGCGCAGCCAGATCCAGCGCGCGCGAACGAACGAAGGCGCGATCGATGGCGCGAACCATCGCTCGAGGATGGGAGGCTTGATCGGTTCGGACGTGAATTCCTCGAACATGGGTGTGGCTGTGCCGCCAGTTTGGACACCGTGTGCGTCGCGCCTGTGTTGATGTTCGTCGCGCGCGAAGGCGCGCGCAACAATCTTAGCCCCGCGCTCTGCGCGGGGAACAGGAACGCAAACGAAGTTGTGGCCGCGAAGCCGGCCACTACAAAATGCGCGCGCTGTTCGAGGTTTTGTAGCTGCCGCCTCTGCGGCCGCAAATCCGTTGTCGCGACCGAACCCCGCGCAGAGCGCGGGGCGTAGATTGTTACGCGCGCCTTCGCGCGCACGCCGGTCTTATCGCGAGCTGCGCTCGTAAATCCTCAACTCCGGCTCGCTCCAGATCTCGCGAAAGAACTTCGGATGCTCGCGGTGCCACACGCGCGACCACCACGTCGTTTCCGCTGCTTGGCTCGTGCCGAGGATGGCGTTGGCGGAGGCGATGCCGAAGCGCGGCTGTTCGAGGATCAGGTAGCGGACGTTCGCGGTATCGCAGTAGTTCGCGAGAATCCGTTCATCGGTCGTCAGCAGTGCCTGTTGTGCGCGTTCGAAGGTCGCGGTGTCCGGCATCGTGCCGAAGTTGTCGAGGATGACGGGATGCTTTCCCTCGACGTCGATGGCATGTCCCATCGACCACGGTCCGAGGACACGTCCCGGCGGCAGCGTGCGAATGAACGACGTCGCTCGAATCCACTGCTGCTGATTCGGCGGGATCGACTGCGGCGTCATCAGCCATCCCGCGAATTGCAGCGGGGGAGGGAGCGCGACAAGTAGCGCCGCAAGAATCGCCAACCGCTTGCGTGCGATCAGCGGCACATACATCGCGCCGGCGAGCGCGAGCAGCGGGATGGCCACGATCCAGAAGCGGCGGCTGGTGATCGTCAGTGCGAAGTATGCAATCGCGAAGATGGCAATCGTCAACCGGATGCTGTCGCGCGTTTTGATCGCGCGAATTGCGAGGAACCAGACCAGGATCGCGCCGCCGGAAAGGCCAACGAGATCAGAGAGAAGATCGTCGCCGCGTGCGCGCCAGAGCGGCTGGAACTCCTGGATCGTGCGCAGCCAGCGATCGCCGCCGAGGAAGTGAGAGCCGGTGAAGAGCGATGCTCGGACCGATGGGATGGCGATCGCGATCAATCCACCGAGGAGTAGGGCGACCACGCGCCGCCGAGCCGGCGGCGGTCCAGCCGGCGGGCCGCCGGCGCTACGTTGGATCCCGATGATCGCGCACGCGAGGGTGGCGGCGGCGAAGAGCGTCGCGTGCGTCCAGCCGAGGAACCATTGATTGTCGGGGAAGCCGGGCGGGCGCGTGAGACGGTAGATCGAGACCGAGATCGCGGCGATGCTGAAGCCGCCAGTCGCGGCGAGGCCGTCCGTCGCAAAGAAGAGCACCCCGAACGCGAGGGCGGCGGCGATGAGGAGAGCGGTCTGGACGAACATCGCCGCCGTAATCGCCAGGCCGAGGAGAATGCCGGCGCGGACTTTTTCACGTCGTGTTTCCGCGCGGATGCCGAGACACGTCGCGCCGAGGATGGCGAACGTCAGGATGGGCTCGAGGAAATGGTGATCGATGCTGCCGATCCACGATGTCGTCACAAGAAATGGCGACGTCGCCAGCGCGATGCCGGTGACCGTCGCGACCAGCGTCCCGCTTCGACTCGCCAGGATGAAAACGGCAAGGCCGGTGAAGAGCGCGAAGAGAACCGGCGGGAGCCAGACGATGCGTGCGAGAACTTCGTCCGAGGTTGTGCCGCCGAGTAACCGCGCAATGCCTCCGCTCGCCACGTCGTACAACGGCGGCCACGGACAAAACGCGCCGGCGACTCCGCGATCGCGATCGAACTCCAGCACGCGCGGAAAGTGCGTCGCCGAGTACGCCATCCGTTTCCAGTGATACAGCTCGTCCACCGGCGCGATGCGCGGCGTGCCTCCTTCGAACGCGTACGGCGCGTTGAGGAACCGGCAGGCCAGTGCGAGGACGAAGAACGCGAGGGCGAGTAATCGGGCGTCCGGCGTCGGGCGTCGGGTGTCGGAGACCACAATTTCTCTTGCCATTTTTCCCGCGACGGCTCAATCTTATTTCGCGTCGTCCAAGACGTCCGAAAAATCAGGTGACCCCGCTGCGAAGCCTTTTCGCCGCTGTCTTATTTGTGCTGGCCGTCTATCCGGCTGCAGCGCAGGAGCTTGTT
>JAFAOU010000127.1 GCA_019247495.1 Acidobacteriota bacterium | reverse complement strand
GAAGAAGCGCGTGGACGTGCCGAATTACGACGCGTCACAGTTCGCGTCCGAGCGCATTTACGCGACAGCGTCCGACGGGACGAAGATCCCGCTGTCGATTGTCTACAAGAAGCCGCTCGTCCGCGACGGCAAACGTCCTATGCTGCTCTACGCGTACGGCTCATACGGATCGCCGACGTGGCCGGGCTTCAGTTCCAACCGCCTGACGCTGCTCGACCGCGGCGTGATCTACGCCATCGCGCACATCCGCGGCGGCGGCGAGCTTGGCGAGCCGTGGCGGGAAGCCGGCCGGATGATGGTCAAGCGCAACACGTTCACCGACTTCACGGACGCGGCCGAGCATCTCATCAACGAGAAGTACACATCGAAAGATCGCCTGGTCATTCAAGGTGGCAGCGCCGGCGGTCTGCTCATGGGCGCCGTCGTCAACATGCGCCCCGATCTCTTCAAAGCCGTCGTCGCCCAGGTTCCTTTCGTCGACGTCATCAACACGATGCTCGACGCCAGCCTCCCGCTCACCACAAGCGAGTATCTCGAGTGGGGCAATCCGAATATCAAGAAGGAGTACGACTACATCAAGACGTACTCACCCTACGACAACATCGCCGCGAAGGCGTATCCGTCGATGCTGGTGAAGGTCTCACTGAACGACAGTCAGGTGCCGTACTGGGAAGGGACGAAATTCGTGGCGAAACTGCGCGAGCTGAAGACGGATTCAAATCCGCTACTACTGAAAGTGAACATGGGCGCCGGCCACGGCGGCTCCTCCGGCCGCTACGACGCGTTGCACGAAACTGCCGCCGACCAAGCCTTCATGCTCACGCAGGTGGGGATCACGCAGTAGCAGGGGCGAGGGACGAGGAACGAGGGGGAAAACAGATTTTCATTTCTCTGATCGCTCGTCCCTGCCTCACCTCCCTGCCTCACCCCCTGCATCCAACGTCACCGTCGACGTGTCCTTCCCTAGTCGAAGGACGTCGACGACGACTTCCCCGATGCGGATGCGGCAGTTGTCGAACAGGTCTGTTGGCGCGTCGATGCGGGTCGTGGCGACGAACGTGCCGTTCTTGCTGCCGAGGTCTGTGAGGCGAAGCTCGTGGCGTGCGACGAGAAGGTTGGCGTGTTCGCGCGAAACGGAGGCCGCGTCAATGATCACCGCGCAATCGGGACCGCGGCCGATGAGATGAAGTCCGGCGGGCAGACGAATTGAGCCGGCCGCCCATCGCAATGCGACGAGCGCCTGTGGCTGCGACAGCGCTTCCTCGGCCGCATCGCCCGCAAACGCGTAGCCGAACCCGTACGCGGTGCGGATGACGGCGGCACGACCTCCCCGCTCCTCCAACGCCGCCCGGATCTCCAGCACGAGCGACTTCAGGTTCGACTCCTCGACGATGTCGCCAGACCAGACGTGCTGCAGCAGATCGCGTTTGCTCACCGCGTTCGGCCGCTGGCGTAGAAGAAACTCGAGCAGCCGGAACGCGCGCGGCGTCAGTCGCACCGGCTCCTCGCCCCGCGTGAGCAGCTTCTGATCGGAATCGAGGCAGAAACGGTCGAACAGATAGCGCGTCATCGAAACCACCAAATTCCTACCAGTCCATCACGACTTCGCCGCAGGAAAGAGCGACATTGCGGGCCGGAGAGCGGCGGGCAGCACAGCAATTTTGGACAAGGAGGTGAATCTAATGGAGCTACTGCAGCAGAGGCGGCCAAACGGTAACTTCCGTTGGGATTCTTTCTCTTTAAGTTTATCCTGCGTCAAAGACGAAATTGCGGAGTCGCCAAAGGGTCGCCATGCGACCGGGTGGCAGCGCCGCGGCAAGTTGATGATTGGTTCTCTCATCGGCGACCGCATCCGGATCCTGCGCATCCTCGGCCAGGGTGGGATGGGCGATGTCTACGAAGGCATCGACGAGCGCCTCAACCGCAAAGTTGCGGTCAAGGCGATTCGGGCAGACCGCCGTTTGAGCGAAGAGTTGCGATCGCGTTTCCTGCGCGAGGCGCGCGCGCTTTCGGCGCTCGATCATCCGAATATCTGCCGCCTCTACGAATACATCGAATCGCCTGAGGGCGACTTCCTCGTGCTCGAAGCGATCGAGGGCGTCACGCTGACGCGCGCCATCGAGGCGGGCATGAGCCGCGGACGCAAGCTGCGCATCGCGGAGCAGATCCTGGGGGCACTCGCCGCCGCGCATCGCAAAGGGATCGTTCATCGCGACCTCAAGCCGGAAAATGTGATGATCACGTCTGACGGCGAAGTGAAAATTCTCGACTTCGGCATCGCACAGCTCGGCCTCGAATCGAATGACGACGTTTACGTGAACCCGGTCGAAGACAGCACGACCACGCTCGTCTTTCCGATCGCCAGAACCACGTCGCCTCTGAAAGCGAAGACAGGAGTCGCCGGCACTCCGGCGTACATGAGTCCCGAACAAGCAGTCGCGGGCGAGATCACAACCGCCAGCGATCTCTATTCGTTCGGACTTCTGCTTCAGGCGATGCTCACTGAACATCAGCCGCAGCCCGACGGCCTGCGCCAACACGAGATGCTGGTCCGCGCCGCACGCGGTCAGACCCTGCCGATGACAGGAGAGAAACGCGCGGTGACGGCGCTTGTGACGAGACTGAAGAACCTGGAACCGGGCGATCGGCCCACCGCACCCGAGGCGCAGATGGCGTTGCATCGGATCCTTGACGCGCCGAATCGCCGGATGCGCTATGGCCTGGTCACGCTGGCGATCGTGCTCGTGCTGTTCGCCGCGGCGAAGTACGCGATCGACGTCACCACCGCGCGCCATCAGGCGGAACGCGGACGCGCGCAGGCGGAAGAGCTGGTCAGCTTCATGGTCGGCGATCTTCGCCGGCAGCTCGAACCGGCCGGACGGCTGGACGTGCTGGATGGCGCAGCGTCACACGCCCTCGCCTACTTCGCATCGCTCCGTCCGGAAGAGTTGACGGCCAACGATCTCGATCACAATTCACGCGCGCTGGCCCAACTCGGCCAGGTGCGCGAGAAACAGGGAAAGCTTCCTGAAGCGATCGCGCTGTTCCGACAATCGGTCCGCTTCGCCTCGGCCGCAGTCGAACGCAATTCGAATCGCGATGAATGGCAACTCTCGCTTTCCAACGCCCGCTTCTACCTCGGCGACGCGATGCGGCGTCAAGGCGATCTGCGCGGCGCGCTCGAGAACTTCCGCGCGTACTTCGCAATCTCGCAGCGGCTCGCGCAGCGCAATCCATCCAGTCTTCAATACCAGGCCGAGGTGAGTTACAGCCACGGCAACCTCGGCGCGGTTTACGAAGCGTCCGGCGACCTGCCGCACGGGTTGTCCGAATATCGCCTCGCACTCGACATGGATCGCCAGCGCCAGAAACTCGAGCCCGCGAACGAGCAGTGGCAGGCCGATACCGCCAACTCCGCGAACCGCCTCGGCGTCGTCCTCAAGAGCCAGGGCGATTTCAATGGAGCACGGCAGGCGTTCGACGAGGACCTGGTCGCGCGACGGCGGCTGTCACAAGCCGCGCCCAACGATGCGGGGCGGCTTCGTAAGTTGGCCACCAGTCTCGCGTTCGCAGGTACGCTGCAACAAGCCACGGGCGATGTCACGCATGCTCTGGCGTCCTATCGCGAGGAAGTCGCTCTGACCGACACGCTCGCCACGCGCGACCCAACCAGCGCCGAGGCGCGGCGCAATCACGCCATGGCGCAGTTGCGGCTCGCCGGTCTTCTCGATCCGGCCGCTGCCCTTCCGTTGGTTGAAGGATCTGTCGAGGATCTTCGCCGGCTCGTAAAAAAAGACGCGCGCGCCATCTGGCGGCGCGATCTAGCCGACGCGCTTTTCCGCCTGTCAACCTTACAACACCATTTTGGGGCCGATTCCGCTTATGCCGCGACTGCCGAAGAGTCATTGGCGCTCGTTGAAGTGCTGGTCGCCGCTCAGCCACACGATCTTCAGTCGGTGCGAGTGCTCTGCGATACGTTGCTGATCACGGCGACGCACGAAGAGCAGGTAGGACGACCGGTCGTGGCGGCACAACGCAGAACGCGGGCGCTCGCTCTGGCCTCCTCAGCCGTCCAGGAGCCGCCGATCTTAGCTGCCGAAGTGCGCGCTCTACTGTCCCTCGGCCGCAGGAATGAAGCAACTCCGCTTATCAAGAAACTGCTCGACGGCGGCTATCGCGACGCCGAATTCGTCGCGCTAACGAATGACATTCGTATGCGCGCTCCGCTGATCCTCAACCGCTGACGTCCGGCCCAGCGTGGGTACGGCTTCGTCGCCAGATGTCCAACGCAGTTCAAAGAGAGGAATATCGCCATGGCTACTATCGACCTCGGCTCTCCGGAAGGCTCGGAAAAAACAACGGAACCGATCGAGGTTCTCGTCATCCCCGGCAACCGCTTCGTCGTTTACCCCAATCACGTCAAGGTGCCGTGGCAGTACAAAGGGACGATCGTGTGGAGACTAGCAGGCGGCACGGACACGATCTTCCGGGAGAAGGGAGTGAAGTTCGACGAAAAACAGACACAATTCACAAATCCAGTAGTGCTTGATCCATGGCGCTGCCAGGTGTCGGTCGACAACAACGTAAAAGGAGCCGGCACGGAGTTCGCCTACTCCCTCCTCATGTTCCGAAACGGAGAAGCGATCGACCACGATCCGACCGTCGAGAACGACCCGCCCGGAACCCTCGGCTAGACGGCTATCCAACGCGCGCCGCTTTCGGGCGGCGCGCGTTTATGACATCAGCTCATCGAGCATCTTCTTGCGATGATTGAAGAAGTCGCGCGTCACGCGGTAGCGCTCCGTCGGGGATGAAGGAGGGATGAGGGATGAGGGATGAGGGAAAAGTCTACTTTCCCTCGTCCCTGCTTCACCCCCCTGCTTCCTTCCGGTTCTTGAACTTCGCGGCGAGGTAGTCGCGGTTCATGCGGGCGATGAAGTCGATGGAGATCTCTTTCGGGCAGACTGCTTCGCACTCGCCGTACATCGTGCAACTGCCGAAGTGCTCTTCCATTACTTCCACCATGCGGATGACGCGGTCGTAGCGTTCGGGCTGGCCTTGCGGGAGAAGGCCGAGGTGGGAGACTTTCGCGGAGGTGAAGAGTTGGGCGGCGCCGTTGGGGCATTGCGCGACGCAGGCGCCGCATTGGATGCATTCGGCGGCATCCATGGCGTGCTCCTGAACCGGCTTCGGAATCGGAAGCGTGTTCGCTTCGATGGCGCTGCCGGTGTTGACGGAGATGTAGCCGCCGGCCTGGATGATCTGATCGAGCGGGCTGCGGTCGACGATGAGATCTTTGATGATCGGGAAAGCGCGGGCGCGCCACGGCTCGACGCGGATGTTGTCGCCATCTTTGAAGTGGCGCATGTGCAACTGGCAGGTGGCCGTGCCGCCGATCGGGCCGTGCGCGACGCCGTTGATCATCATCCCGCAGGAGCCGCAGATGCCTTCGCGGCAATCGTGCTCAAAGTGGATCGGCTGCTCGCCGCGCTCGGTCAGCTCTTCGTTGACGACGTCGAGCATCTCCAGGAACGACGCGTCGGGACTGATTCCCTTGGCGTCGTACGTGACGAACTTGCCGTCAGCGGTGCGCGAAGCCTGCCGCCAGACTTGTAAGGTGAGGTCCATTACTTGTAGCTCCTGGTTGCCAGCTTCACTTCCTCGTACACCAGCGGTTCCTTGTGAAGTTCGGGGGCGGCGTTGTCGCCTTTGAACTGCCATGCACTGACGTAGAGGAAATCATCGTCGTTGCGCTTGGCTTCGCCTTCTGCGGTCTGATATTCGACGCGGAAGTGGCCGCCGGCGGATTCCTCGCGCTGCAGGGCGTCGATGCACATCAATTCGCCGAGATCGAAGAAGTCGGCGACGCGTCCCGCTTTTTCGAGGGCCTGATTCGGTTCTTCGTTCGTGCCGAGGACGCGAACGTCGCGCCAGTACTGCTCGCGAAGGACGCGGATGTCGGCGATCGCGGACTTCAAACCTTCCGCAGTGCGGGCCATGCCGCAACGCTCCCACATGATGTTGCCGAGCGCTTTGTGGAAGGAGTCGACGCTGCGTTTTCCCTTCGCATTGACCAACTTCCCGATCCTCTCCTCAACCTCGGCCTGCGTCTGTTTGAACTCCGGACGATCGGCGGAGACTTTCTTGCCAAGCTGTCCGGCCAGGTAATCGCCGATCGTCACCGGGAGAACGAAGTAGCCGTCGGCCAGACCCTGCATCAGCGCGCTGGCGCCGAGGCGGTTCGCGCCGTGGTCGGAGAAATTCGCCTCGCCGCCGACGTAGAGGCCGGGGATGTTCGACATCAGGTTGTAATCGACCCACAGCCCGCCCATCGTGTAGTGCGGCGCGGGATAGATGCGCATCGGGACTTCGTACGGGTTCTCGGCGGTGATGTCGGCGTACATCTCGAAGAGGTTGCCGTAGCGCTCCTCGATGACGTTGCGTCCGAGGCGTTTGATGGCGTCGGCGAAATCGAGATAGACGCCTCGGCCGCCGGGCCCGACACCGCGGCCTTCATCGCAGACTTCCTTCGCCCCTCGTGAGGCGATGTCACGCGGCGCGAGATTGCCGAAACTCGGGTACTTGCGCTCGAGGTAGTAATCGCGTTCGGCCTCTGGAATCTGATCGGGACGCCGCGCGTCGCCGGCGACTTTCGGGACCCAGATCCGCCCGTCGTTGCGAAGCGACTCGGACATCAGCGTCAGCTTCGATTGGAAGTCGCCGCTCTGCGGGATGCAGGTCGGATGGATCTGCGTGTAGCACGGATTCGCGAAGTACGCGCCGCGGCGATATGCGCGCCAGATGGCGGTGGCGTTCGAGGCCTTGGCGTTCGTCGAAAGGTAGAAGACGTTCGCGTAACCGCCGGTGGCGAGGACGACAGCGTCCGCGGCGTACGAGGTGATCGTGCCGCTGACCAGGTTGCGCGTCACGATCCCTTTGGCCTGGCCGTCGACGAGCACAACGTCGAGCATCTCGTGGCGTGGATACATCTTCACGCGTCCGAGTCCGATTTGGCGTTCCAACGCCTGGAACGCGCCGAGGAGAAGCTGCTGGCCGGTCTGGCCGCGTGCGTAGAAGGTTCGCGAAACCTGCACGCCGCCGAAGGAGCGATTCTCGAGCAGGCCGCCGTACTCGCGCGCGAACGGAACGCCCTGCGCGACGGCCTGGTCGATGATGTTCACGCTCAGTTCCGCGAGGCGATAGACGTTGCTTTCGCGCGAGCGATAGTCCCCGCCTTTGACGGTGTCGTAGAAGAGGCGATAGATGCTGTCGCCATCGTTCTGATAATTCTTCGCGGCGTTGATTCCGCCTTGGGCGGCGATCGAATGCGCGCGCCGCGGCGAGTCGTGGTAGACGAAACAGTGCACGTTGTAGCCGAGCTCCGCCATCGACGCTGCGGCGGCCGCGCCGGCCAGCCCGGCACCGACCACGATGACGTCGTACTTCCGTTTGTTGGCCGGATTGACGAGTTTGTAGTGCGCCTTGGCGTACTCCCACTTCTTGTCGATCGGTCCGGGCGGGATTTTGCTGTCCAGAGTCATCGAGTGTTCACCTGCTTGTGTGTCCGCGAGCTGGGCGAGATCAATGGAGGAAGCCCGTCAGGACGGCGATCGGAAAGGAGATGTTGGCGAGCGTCACGACCAACGCAAATCCGGTGGCGAAGGCGCGCTTCCACGCATTGAATCGCGCGTGATTGAGGCCGAGCGAATTGAACATGCTCCAGAGCCCGTGGTAGAGGTGCATGCCCAGCGCGAGGTTGGCGATGATGTAGATCGCGCTCGCCCACCACACCTGAAATCCGGTCACGAAGTTGTGGTAGACGTCGCCCTCGATGTAGTCCGGATGGAGCTTGCCGAACGTCAGATGGCCGATGTGGTAGATGACGAAGAGCAGGATGATCACGCCGCCCCATCGCATGGTCCGCGCGGCATACGTGCCGGCGACGAAATCGCGCTCGCCGTATCCGACCGGCCGCGCCTTCCTGTTCATGATGGTGAGCTGCGTGGCTGCCTGAATGTGAAACCAGACGGCGATGAGCAGCAGCGTACGGACGAGGATCAACGCGCCCTTGTTCGGCAGCAGCGGCGCGCCCATCGTGATCAGAAACTGCGCATAAGCGTTGTAGTGCTCCGCACCGGTGTAGACCTTGAGGTTGCCGGCCATGTGCAGAAAGATCCAGCCGAAAAGGAAGGCGCCGGTGATGGCCATGACGGCCTTCTTGCCGATGGCCGAACGGTAGAACTCAACGATCCATGAGGCGCGAACATGCCGGGTCGCAGGTGCTGCAGCGGTCATGAGTTGCATCATATCGATGGGAGGCGACGGGTCAAGACGCGTGACTCATCCCTGAACGTGCGCGAGGTCACGTGAATTCGCTTGCGCTCAGCGAACCGGAGCGCTGGCGTCCCGCCGACGTCCTCGCCGCCGAAAGGGAGGCTCGCGTGTTACCAGCAAATGAAGAGGGTTTGGCGGTTCGGCGGCGAGACGCACGCCGGGCCAGCCGGCGGGACGCCAGCGCTCCGTTGCTGACTTCTTACTCGCTCAATCGTTTTTGCAATTCGTCTCGCACGCGCAAGCCCGGCGTTTCCGGCGTCAGGCCCGTGAAGAAATCGCGATAACCCGGCGCGACGCGCGCGAGGTACTCCGTCGTCGCGACGCGATACGACCGCGCCGGATCGATCGCCTTCGGTGCGGCCACGATCGCGAACGAATCACTTCCCTGCCGCGATTTTCCGTACGCGAGAAGCTTCTCGACGACGTCGCCTCGCAGCGCGTAGACGAGGATCTCGTTGTCGTACGGCATCGCCGCGCGCAGCGCTTCGAGCGTGACGCGGCCGCGAGGCAAGTCCTGGCGGAAACTGCTTGCGGTCGACAGCGCCACGTCTGCGTGCGCGGCGTCGCGCATGACCTCGACCGTTCGTTGTGCAAGCGCATCCACCGGCAGAGGCGTTGCGAGCGTTCCGATCGTTGCGAACAGCGGTGCGTATTTCGGATCCGCTTCGAGCTCGCGCTGCATTGCGGCCACACGTTTCGCGATCAACTTGTCAGCCGGCATGTGCGCGTCGACCGGAATCAGTTTGCCCCTCACGTCAACCAATTTGCGGCCATCAAACGTCAGGACCACGCTGCTGATGTATGTCAGGTACTGAAATGGCGAGATGAACCATGTCGCCGTCCCATGGATGCGCATCAACTCGCGTTTCAAGTGGCTGTGGGTACCGAAAATCAAATCGATCCCGGGAACTGCGCGTGCGAGCGCGAAATCGTCATCGAGATGCTCGTGGCCGATCATCATGATGACATCCGCGTGCTTTTCGCGAAGTTCGCGCACGGCCTCACGCGCTGCTGGAACCGGATCGCCGAAATGCAACACCGGCTCTTTGACGAGCGTCTTGAAGTCGCTGCCAGCCACCGCAAAGACGCCGACGCGGATTCCGTTGACGACGAATATGTGTGTCCCTTTGAAGCCGTTGGTGTTCGCGCTCAACAGCGGATAACGGATCGTCTGAAGACAACCCTCCAGCTCGCCGATCCCGTAGTCGGGATCGTGATTGCCGAACGCCATCGCGTCGATGACGCCGTTGAACCACGGCCACTCCACGCAGCGGTATTTGTCCGACCACGCGGGCGAACCTTTGTTCATCATGTCACCGCCGGAAAATACCAGGGCGCCGTGCTGCTTTTGCGCGCGCAGATATCCAATCGCTCTCGCAATACCGCCCTGCCCTGCCCTGCCCTCGGAGTAGAACGGCAACGCGTGCGAGTGATAGTCGGAGAAATGCAGTAGCGTGACGCGCGTCGTGCGCGCGTTCGCCGCC
The DNA here is from genome assembly GCA_019247495.1 of Acidobacteriota bacterium. Classification (GTDB taxonomy): domain Bacteria; phylum Acidobacteriota; class Thermoanaerobaculia; order Gp7-AA8; family Gp7-AA8; genus JADGNZ01. The sequence goes on along the minus strand of JAFAOU010000127.1, from coordinate 8,955 downwards.
GCGCAGACGAAAAGCAGCGACAAAAACAAAGGGCGCCACGAGGAGCGCCCTTTGTCGCGAGATGGTTGGAATTGGATCACCGGTTGACGGCGGACTTCATCGCATTGATGGCTGCTTCGCGTCCCGATTCCTTGGCGATCTTCTGATACTGGCCGCGTTTGTTGGCCGGAATCTGGCGGATCAGGCCAAGGTAACGGCCCTGAAGCTGACGCGACGCTAACTGTTCCGGCGTAATGCGCGCGCGGCGGCGGCGCTTGCCGGCGGCCACGCCGGTCTGCGCAATTGCGCTTCCGGTGGATGCCGATGAAGCGGACGACGCAACGTTCTTGCTTCCGGGCGGGCGGCCGCGGCGCTTGCCGCTTGTCGTAACACCGCTTCCGGGCGGACGGCCAGGGGGACGTCCCGGCGGACGGCCGCGGCGTGCTCCAAAACCTCCGCCGCTCGGCGTTCCGCCACCGCTGCTGGCTGATGGCGCTCCGGCGTGGGTGCGCAGTGTCTGCAGACGGGTTTCGAGATCACTGATCTCGCGATGCATGTCGCTCACGTAGCGACTTACTTCACTGGGGGAAATTCTGCGGTCGGCAATCAGGCGCTCCAACACATAAGCGGCCTGTCCGTGGGACAACTGAGGCGCTGGGATATTCAGTCTGGGTCTCGGCATGTCACTCCTTCTTGTGCATGGCGCACATTAATTTGTGCATGGTAACAGAAAGCCGCCGGGAGGGTGCAATGGAACAATGCACCACTTTCGAAATCACGTATGCGTGATCATCAAAACGTACCCATCAGGATCGGTAATTCGGAACTCGCCGCGCGGGGCGAAGAACGGATATTGGATGTCGCCAACGGGCACACCGCCTTGTCGCAACGCGTCGTGTTTGGCCGCGACATCCTCAACATAAAGATAGAAGAGGACGGCTTGCTGCGCCGGGACGACCGGCTCAGCCGCTTTGGCAAGCATCAATTGGGCAATTCCGCTCTGAAGCCACGCCCACGACGGCTCGGCTGTATCCGGCGGGACGAAGGTGTTGCCGACCGTCATTCCGAGTTTCTCGTAAAACGCGATCGACTCGGAGACGCTCTTCACGTGCACAAAGGGGACGAGAGCGCGAATTGGATGGGCCATAAAGCAAAATGGCCCGGCCGCAAACGCGGCCGAGCCCTCACTGTTAGTACCGATAATGATCCGATTTGAACGGCCCCTCGACCGGCGTGCCGAGGTATTTCGACTGGTCCGCGGTCAATTTCGTCAACTCTACGCCGAGGTGCGCGAGGTGAAGGCGGGCCACTTCTTCGTCCAGCCTCTTGGGAAGGACATAAACCTCTTTCTGATATTCGCCTTTATTCTGCCAAAGGGCGAGTTGGGCCAGCACCTGATTCGTGAACGACGCCGACATTACGAAGGACGGATGCCCCGTCGCGCAGCCGAGGTTCATGAGGCGTCCCTCGGCCAGGATCAGAACGCTGTGGCCATCGGGGAAAACCCATTCGTCGTACTGGGGTTTAATGTTGACCCGCTTCACGCCCGGGAACTTCTTGAGGCCGGCCATATCGATCTCATTGTCGAAATGCCCGATGTTGCTGACGATGGCCTTGTTCTTCATGCGGGCCATGTCGTCGGCCGTGATGACGTTCTTGTTGCCGGTGGCGGTGACGAAAATATCGGCGCGCTCGACCACTGAATCCAGCGTCCGCACTTCGAATCCTTCCATGGCCGCCTGCAACGCGCAGATCGGATCGATTTCCGTGATGACGACGCGCGCTCCCTGCCCCCGCAGAGCTTGCGCACAACCCTTACCGACTTCTCCGAAGCCGCAAACGAGCGCGAGCTTGCCGGCGATCATGACGTCGGTGGCGCGATTGAGACCGTCGACGACCGAATGGCGGCATCCATAGATGTTGTCGAATTTTGATTTGGTCACGGAGTCATTGACGTTGATGGCCGGGAACAGCAGTTCGCCCGCTTCCTTCATCTGATAGAGGCGATGCACACCGGTCGTGGTCTCCTCGGAAACGCCTTTGAGGTCCGCAGCCACCCGCGTCCAGCGTTTTGGCTCGCGTTTCAACTCGACGCGCAGGAGATCGAGGATGACGCCCCACTCCTCCGGCTCATCGGCCGGATTGAATTCAGGAACGTTGCCTTTCCCTTCGAATTCGACGCCCTTGTGCACGAGCAGCGTGGCATCGCCGCCGTCATCGACGATGAGATTCGGCCCGCCGCCATCCGGCCATTGCAGAGCCTCAGATGTGCACCACCAATACTCCTCGAGCGTCTCACCCTTCCAGGCAAAAACCGGAATGCCTTTCGGATCGTCGGTCGTGCCGCCTGTCTCCGGACGTCCGACCACGACCGCCGCGGCAGCATGATCCTGCGTCGAAAAGATATTGCAGCTCACCCAGCGAACGTCGGCGCCGAGGTGGGCCAGAGTTTCGATGAGAACAGCGGTCTGCACGGTCATGTGCAGCGAACCCATGACGCGCGCGCCGGTCAGCGGCTTTGATTTGCCGTACTTCTCGCGGACGGCCATGAGTCCCGGCATTTCATGCTCGGCGAGGCGGATCTCGTTCCTGCCGAGGGCAGCCAGCCCGAGATCGCGAACCTTGAACGGCTCGCGGCCCGCCGCACGTGCAGCGTCAAATGAATGAGTGATTTCGAGTGTAGCGGTCATGCGATTGATTGCTCCTTAAGGTGGTTACGAAGCCCCGGCCGAGGATCGGGGGGCGAAACGCGGGTGCAGATTGTAACGCATGACGCTTCCCCCATTGACGGAGACAGGCGGGCCCATGTAGACTTGTTTCGCAACTGAGACTCAATCTCAACTTAAATGAACGAGGTCTGGATGTTCGTCCGTAGTTCGATTCTGTTCATGCTCCTTGGCGCGGCTGCCCTCGCCTCAGCGCAGGAGACGCCCTACTTCATCACCTACACGCATCACATGGAGGAGCCGGGCAGCCTGGAGGTCGCGCTCAATCCGGTCGCCGGCGTTCCGAAAGGCGGCGCCCGGCACTTCACGGCGTCCTCGCTCGAATTCGAGTACGGCGTCAATTGCTGGTGGACCTCGGAGTTGTATCTCGACGCGCAGAAAACCGGCCGCGATAGCGCGCTCTTTACCGGCTACCGGTTCGAGAATCGCTTCCGGATGCTGATGAAGGAGCACGCGGTCAATCCGGTGCTGTACGTCGAATATGAGGACATCACCGGCGCCGATCGCATTCTCAAGGAGGTCGTCGGATTCGATACGTTCGAGGATCTGCTCGAACCGCCCGACGAGGCGCGGCACGAGAAGAAGCGCGAGGTCGAGGCGAAGCTCATCCTCTCCACGAATCGCAAGGGTTGGAATGTCGCCGGAAATCTGATCGCGGAGAAGAACCTCAACGGCTCCCCTATCGAGTTCGGATATGCCGCGGCGGTAAGTCGTCCGCTCGTCCTCGCAGCATCTCCCGATCCTTGCTCGCTATGCCCCGAGAACTTCTCCCTCGGCGTCGAGCTGTATGGCGGCCTCGGCGAATGGCGGCAGGTAAAGCTCGCCGGCACGTCGCATTACATGGCGCCTGCGGTGGCCTGGAGCCTCCCCAACGGCGTGACGTTCAAATTCAGCCCCTCCTTCGGTGTCAATTCCAACAGCAACCGTGCGCTGGTGCGGTTCGGAGTCTCGTATGAAATCCCACAGCTTTTCAGGTAAAGGCGTATTGCTTCTTGCACTCTGTATGGCGGGGTGTGCGATCACGCCGCCGTCGCAACCCGCTCCACGCGAGGCATCATCTGAGATCCGCGCCGGCGGAAAACTCTTCGCGCAGCACTGCGCGTCGTGCCATGGCGTCAATGCAACGGGCGGCACGCGCGCGCCAAGCCTGCACACGCCAGCGGTTGAGGCCATGCCGGACAAGGCACTCGTCCAGTTCCTGACCGATGGCAACCTGCCAAAAGGAATGCCGTCGTGGTCGCGCCTCACCGAGGAACGGCGGTGGCAGTTAGTGTTCTATCTCAAGTCGCTCAAGGCGATTTGACGGCGCGGCGACGGAGCGGCGGCGGTTCCGTATCGACCGTGAATAGAAGGCGATTCGGTGAACTCAAACCGGCGTTCTGGACTTTGTTCACTGACGCCGCCTCAATGAGCGCCGCCGCCACGGTTGACGGAAACGCGCTCGGATAATTCTGTAGATAGAGCGCTGCCGCGCCGGTGACGTGGGGCGCCGCCATCGATGTTCCGCTGTCGATCGCCGTGGCCGTGTTGCTGGAGTACCAGTCCGATTCGATCTGCTCTCCGGGTGCAAAGAGGTCCACACACGGGCCGAAGTTCGCGAAGGACGATCTGCTGTCGAGGATGTTCGTCGCGCTGACGGTGATTGCGTTCGAAACTCGCGCTGGAGAAATGGTGCAGGCGTCCGTCGCGACTCCGTTGTTCGCCGTTCCATTTCCGGCGATCACACAGACCGTGATGCCGCCGGCGATCGCGGCGTTGATCGCGGCGTCGAAACTCGCCGACGGCGAATCGGTATAGATCGAAATGTTCATCACCGCCGGCTGCCCGCTTTGGTGATCGTTGATGGCCCACTCGATCCCCTTCACCATGTCGCTCACAAATCCTCGGTTCTGACAATCGAGAACGCGCAGCGACACAAGCGAAACCTCTTTGGCGACGCCGTGCTGCGATCCGCCGAGAATTCCAGCGACGTGCGTTCCGTGACCGTTGCAGTCGGACGGCGGCAACGTCGTGCTGAAGTTGAAACCGCTTCGCACACGGCCGCCGAAGTCGTTGTGCGACGCGTTGATGCCGCTGTCGAGCACGTACGCCGTCACGCCGGCCCCGGTCTGGTTGTAGACGTACGTTTGATTGAGCGGCAGGTCTCGCTGGTCGATGCGATCGAGTCCCCAGACCGGTGACCTCTGCACGTCGAGCACTGCCGGCTCGCCTATGGAACCGCCACCACCCATCGAATCCTGTTCGATGTATTTCACTCCCGGTTCATTGAGAAGCGCGGCTGCTTCGGGTGCGGTCATCTCCGCAGTGAAGCCGTGCAGCGCTCGAACGAATTGGTGAGTCAGCCGGGCGTGATGTTTTTGCGTCAGCGCATCGGCGGCGATGGACACGTCGACCACGTCATCATCGAGCGCGATGATGTATCGCGCCGAACCGCCGGCGCTGGCGTTGAGGATGACGCGCCGAGGAGTAGCGGCGGCGATGGGGAGGGAAAGTGCGAGGATCGACACGACGCGGATGAACATGGCCGGAGAGCATCGTAACGAACCACTACCTTCCCCGCTGTGACTTTCTCGGGGTATAAATCGCCGCCATGCTGAAGAACTGTTCCGCCGCTCTCCTTCTGTTCATTGCCGTCGCCGCGCTTGCGCAGGACGTCAAAACCACGCCGCAGGCCAAGCCCACCATCCACGAGCTCACGCTCGAAAACGTCTTCGATCCGAAGCAGCGCGTTTCGTTCGGCGGGACGCCGCAGGGCGGATTCCACTGGATCGATGACAAGACCTTCGCGTGGCCGCGCACTGAGGAGGGGAAGGTCGTCGAGCAGGCTGTGATCGAGACCGAGACGGGCAACAAGCGCGTCCTCTTCAACGCGGCGAAACTGGAAGCGGCCGCGAAAAAGATCGCCGGCGTTTCCGGTGACGAAGCGGCCGCATTTGCGAAACAGCGCGGTTGGAACCTCAGCCCGAACAAGAAGAGCGTCCTGCTCAACATCGGCAACGACGTTTACATGTACACGTTCGACGCCGACTCGATGACGCGCCTCACGTCCTCACCCGGCGAGAAAGAGGAAGTGACCTTCAGTCCTGACGGCCGCTTCGTTTCGTTCGTGCGCGACAACAACGTCTACGTCGTCGACGTGGCCACGCAGCGCGAACGGCAGCTCACCACCGACGGCAACGAGAACATCCAGAACGGAATCCTCGACTGGGTTTACCAGGAAGAGGTTTACGGCCGCGGCAACTTCCGCGCGTACTGGTGGAGCCCCGATTCGACGCGCATCGCCTACCTGCAACTCGACGAGCGGCCGGTCAAGCACTTCGCGGTCGTCGACCACATCCCCTATCAGCAGAACGTCGAGTCGGAGTTGTATCCGAAAGCCGGGGCGCCGAATCCGATCGCGAAGCTGTTCTGTGTCAACGTCAATGGAGCCGCGCCGAAAGAAATCAGCACCGAAAGCTATAGCGGGGCCGACTTCCTCATCGTCCTCGTCGACTGGTCGCCGGACAGCTCGAAGGTCGTCTACCAGATCCAGAATCGCGAGCAGACCTGGCTCGATCTGAATGCCGCGGATGTTCGCGGCGGCGGCGCCCCGAAGACGCTCTTCCGCGAAACGACCAAAGCCTGGGTCGACATCAGCGGCAATCCCGTCTGGCTGAAGGACGGCTCCTTCCTCTGGCTCAGCGAGCGGACCGGATTCAAGCACCTCTATCACTACGCCGCTGACGGAAAGCTCATCGCGCAGCTCACCAACGGTCCGTGGGAAGTGCGCAACCTGCACGGCGTCGACGCCGCCAACGAATGGATCTATTTCTCCGGCACCGAGCGCTCCGTCCTCGGCAGTGACCTCTATCGCCTGCACCTCGACGGCAGCGGCTTGAAACGCCTGACGGAGGCGCTTGGCCAGCACGGCGCGAATTTCAATCCGTCGATGACGGCGTATCTCGACACGTTCTCCGATGTATCGACGCCGCCGTCGACCGCGCTCTATCGCGCCGACGGCACGCGCATTCGCGTCGTCGATGCGAACGAGGCGCCGCTGATGCGCGATCTGCACATCTCCAAGCCGGAGTTCATGCAGGTGAAGACGCGCGACGGGTTCGTCATGGAAGCGATGATGATCAAGCCGCCTGATTTCGATCCGGCGAAAAAGTATCCGGTCTACGAGTTCACCTACTCCGGTCCGCACGCACAGAGCGTCCGCAATTCGTGGGGCGGCGCGCAGTATCTGTTCCACCAGTTTCTCGCGCAGCACGGCGTCATCGTCTGGATCTGCGACAACCGCAGCGCCAGTGGCAAGGGCGCCGAGTCGGCGTGGACGTCGTACAAGCGGATGGGCGAAGGCGAGCTTCGCGATCTCGAGGACGGCCTGAAGTGGCTGACGTCGCAGGCGTACGTCGACGGCTCGCGCGTGGCGCTCAGCGGCTGGAGCTACGGCGGTTTCATGACCTCGTTCGCGCTGACGCACAGCAAGTTGTGGAGCGCCGGCCTGGCTGGCGGAACCGTCTCCGACTGGCGCGACTACGACTCGATCTACACCGAGCGCGTCATGTTGATGCCGCAGAACAATCCGGAAGGTTACAAGGCCACCGCGCCGCGCTGGGCCGCGAAAGATCTGCACGGCAACATCCTGCTGATGCACGGCACGATCGACGACAACGTCCACATGCAGAACACGATTCAGTTCATCTATGAGCTGGAAAAGGCGAACAAGCCGTACCAGCTGCAGGTCTATCCGAAGTCGCGGCACGGCGTGGTCGACCCCGCGCTGAACGCGCACATGCGCGCCGCGATGTGGAAGTTCATCCAGGAGAACTTGGGGGTGAAGTAGCCCTCCTGGGAACGCGGGCGTCTCGCCCGCTGTAACGATCGCGCGATCTGCCAAAGGGGACGGCGGGCGAGACGCCCGCGTCCCAGGCCGCCTTCGCGCAAATGAGAACCCGCAGTCGCGCCGCGCGTACAATCTTCTCAAGCCGTCCAACTTGAGGAAGAGCCACTCTATGTTCGAATCCGCTGCGCCTACGCCGCGTTTCAAACCGTCCTTTCCCATCAAACTGCCGCCGCTTCGGGGAGGATTCGTTCGATTCCTTCTGCGCATCAGCGTAATCCTCGTCCCGCTCATCCTGATGCGTGCTTGCCTCGTCACCTACGTGCCGCTCGACCAGATCGGACTGCGGCAGGTGTCGTTCGGCATGAACAAAGGTCTGCAGAAACAGCTCGTGGAACCGGGCTACCGCCGCGCGATTTCAGGATACGAAACCATCCGCACGTTCCCGCGCAACATTCAGGCGATCGAGTTCACGAATGATGAAACGGAGCGCGGCGCCGACCATCGCACGGTCGCCGCGATCAACGTGCCGACCGTCGACGGCTATCCGGTGGCGGTCGACGTCACCGTCCTTTATCGCATCGCCGATCCGTTCCTGGTTACGTCGAAGTTCGGGTTCGGCCGCGGCTACGAAGACAACGTGGTGATGCGCTTTACCGACCCGGCCATCAAACAGCACCTCGGCGAGTTGCGTGCCGAGGAGTTCTACCGCGATCAACGCATCGCCAAGGTGCACGATCTCAAGAAAGAGCTGGCAGAGAAGTTCCGGCAGAACGGACTCGAGCTCGCGGATGTCCTCATCCGCCAGTACGACTATCCCGACACGTTCCAGCAGCTCACGGAGCAGAAAAAGATTCAGGACCAGTCAGTACTGACGAATCGCGCGCTGGCGAAGCAGGCCGAGGTCGATACGCGGCTGAAGCAGACCGCGGCCGAGGGGCAGAACTCAATCAACGTTCGCAGCGCCGAGTTTCAGGCGCAGATCACTGGGCTCAATGCACAGAAAGATTTTTACGAGCGCTCGAAGCATGCCGAGGCTGACCTGCTCGTGAAGAGCGCCGAGGCGCAGGGCACCGAGGACATCAACCGGGCGATGGAAGGCGCGGGCTCCGACAAGCTGCTGCGATTGCGCAAAGGGCTGGCGATTCTCAACGGCATTCAGGGGCCGATTTACATCAGTGAAGACCCAACTGACATCGGCAAACTGACGGGAAAGCATTGAGGCGAACGATGAAACGACTGATCGCATTGCTCGCCCTTCTCCCGCTCGCGGCCGGCTGCACGCCGCATACGACGCAAGCCACACAGGTAGGCGTCCGTTTCAACAAGATCACGCGCTCGTCCGAGACGTCCGATCCGGGCGCGACCTACTTCTTCATGCCGATCATCAACGATTGGGCGACGTACGACACGTCGACGCAGAAC
>JAFAOU010000120.1 GCA_019247495.1 Acidobacteriota bacterium | reverse complement strand
TGTGTCTCTGTGGTGAAATCGTTTTTGCCGCTGACTCTCTTCTTGCAAGGGTGCTTCTCGATGAAACGTACTGCTGTTGCTCTGTCCCTTTTACTTTTCGCCGCTTGCGCGTCCGCCCCGCCCGCACACCCGCCCGCGACCACGACTACTACCGTCGCGCCGCCGGTCGTTCCGCCGCCCGTACCTGCCCGTTCGGCGAATGCGTACACGGCCATCAGCTCCGTCGCGAAGACGATCGCTGAGCCGCGCATCCGCGTTGGCCTGGTGAATGACCAGACCACCGTCGCCTTTCCGCGGCTCAACGGCGGCTACTACATCGTTACCGACACCACCTCCGCCACGATCCGGCGCGGCTTCACGTTGACCGCGCCCGTCAGCGACGCCGCTGCGCACTACGCGGTGCAGGTCAGCACGGTTTCCGATCTCGCCAGCGCCAATGCGCTCGCCGAAAAACTTCGCGCCGATGCGCAGCAGCGCGTCGATGTTCTGCCCGACACCGCCGGCACAGCGTACCGCGTCATCGCCGGAGACTTCGCAACCTCGAACGCCGCGCAGCCGTTGCGCGATCAGCTCACGCAGAGCGGCTACGGCACAAACCTGCTGATCGTCAAACGTCCCAGCGACCAGCCGTTCGAGAAAAAACATCAACTCGTCGACGACGAAGGGGAGCGCACAACGCTCGACGGTGAATCGGTTCTCGTCATTCCGGCGACCGCGGACACGCTCACCATCGCCGACAAGCCGTACCGCACCGCTGCGCGCGTTTTCATCAATCCGCGTGGAACTTACAACGTCATCAATGAGCTGAACATGGAGGACTACCTGCGCGGCGTCGTCCCCGCGGAAATGGGTCCCAAAATTTACGATGAGGTCGAAGCGCTCAAAGCGCAGGCCATCGCCGCGCGCACCTACGCCGTCCGCAACCTCGGGCAGTTCAAAGCCGAGGGCTACGACATTTGCGCCGGTCCCGCATGTCAGGCCTACAACGGATTCTCCGGCGAGGACCCGCTCACCGACCGCGCCGTTCGCGAGACGGCCGGACTCGTGGCCACGTTCAACGGCCAGCCGATCGACGCGCTCTACACCGCCACATGCGGCGGCGAGACCTCGGACGTCGGCACGATGTTCCCGGGCCGCAACGAGCCGTATCTCAAGCGCGTCCGCTGCGTGGAGGATGCAGTGCTGACCATCGCCGGCCGCGCCGACAGTGGCCTGCTCACCGAACAGCAGGTCAATGCGCGCCTTTTCTCCGCGATCGCCGGCTTGCCCGACAGCGGCACGTCGTGGAGCGCGCGCGACGTCGAGCAGGCTGTGACCGCGGCGATGACCAAGCTGCGATTCACCCCGCTCGCCACCGCCACTCCGGCATCATCGCGGCGCGGCGACGTGCTGACCTACCTCGCCTCGGTGCTCGGATTCGACCGCTACTCGACCGTCGTCACGATGCCCGCGGACCGCAACTATTACTTCCCGCAGACGGCGGCGAAGGAGTCGGCGCCGTATCGCGCCGCTGCGTTCCTGATCAAGTTCGCGTTTCTGCCGTCCGAAGGAATCGACCGCGTCGACATGAACGCGGCGATGCCGCGCGAGGAACTCTACGGACTCCTCGGATCGTGGATTCGCAAACACAACGTGATCAGCGACGCAACCGGCAAGATCCTCACCGTGACCGGACGCGACGTCACGCTGAAGATCGACGGCAAGCCGGCGCACTTCACGCTGCCGGTGAACCTGCCGGTCTTTCGAAAAATCGGCGACCGTTATCAGGAGTACGCGAGCGCGCCGGTAACCCTCGGCGACCGCGCCACCATCACTTCGGACGTCAGCAAGACTCCCGTCGCGATGGTGATCAACGCCTACCTCGACGGCGCGTCGTTCGACCACAGCTCGAACTTCGCAAGCTGGACGCGCAGTTTTCGCGCGGACGAGCTGGTGACGTCGATCAACAAACGCAATCCGATCCGCCAGCTCCAGGGCATCCGTCCGCTCACCATCGACGCGTCGCAACGCATCGCGGAGATGGAAGTGACGGCCGAGAACGGCCGCACGTTCATCCTGCGCGGCCTTCCCATTCGCTGGTCGCTCAACGTGCCCGATAACCTCTTCGTCTACGAAAAAACGAAGGACGCCGACGGGATGGACCGCTACACGTTCTACGGAAAAGGATGGGGACACGGCATCGGTTTCTGCCAGGT
>JAFAOU010000147.1 GCA_019247495.1 Acidobacteriota bacterium | reverse complement strand
GTTCTCAGCGAGCGGCCGATTGCGAAGTCCGAGATTCTTCTTTCCGCGCGCGTCATCGGCGGATTGCAACTCGTCGATCGTGACGAAGCGGACGACAAGATCATCGCCGTGCTGCAGGGCGATTACGTCTGGGGCGAGGCACAGGATTTGAGCGATGTGCCGACCGTGCTCGTCGAACGCCTCGAGCACTACTTCTCCACGTACAAACTCGTTCCGAGCGAGCCCACCCGCATCCGCGTCTCCGGCTCGTACGGCTACACGCACGCCGCGGACGTGGTGCAGGCGGCGATGGAAGACTACGCCGAGCTGTTCGGCGCACACGCGTGAAGGACTTCATCCTCGACGTCTCCTTTGACGCGCGCGACACCGCGCTCGAAGAGCTCGTGCAGTCGCGGTTGTACCTGACACCGTCCACCGGCAGTTCGTCGAACGAGGTGAACGGGACGACCACGATCTCCGCCTACTTTGACGACGCGGAGCAACGCGACAATAGCGCGGGCGAGTTCGACGACATCGACGGAATCGAACTGCATGCAGACGACCGCGAACGCATCGACTGGCTCGATCGCTATCAACAGTCGCTAGAGCCGCTGTTCATCGGCGAACAATTCATCGTTGCACCGGACGCCTCGCTGATTCCCGCCGACACCGAACGCCACACACTTGTCGTCCCACAGGAGCAAGCCTTCGGAACCGGCTCGCACGAGACGACGTCGCTCTGCATCGAGATTCTCGAAACACTCGACGTTCCCGGTAAACGCGGACTCGACATCGGCGCAGGCAGCGGCATTCTCGCTCTGGCGATGTGCCGCCTCGGCGCGGATCGCGTCATCGCATTCGACAACGACGTCGATGCCTTCGCAGCGCTTCGCGACAACCGCGTGCGCAACGACGTCGACGACGCGCGCATGCCGATCTTCATCGGCGGCCTCGAAGCGCTTCGCGGAGGAACATTCGAGATCGTCACGATGAATATCATCCCCGAGGTCATCATCCCGCTCCTCGGAGATGTGACTCGACACGTGGCCGGATCGCTGATCCTCAGCGGCATCCTCGTCATCAAGCGCGACGACGTCGTCCGCGCCTGTGCCGCGCACGGCCTGGAAATCGTGGAAGAGCGGACGAAGGGTGAATGGTGGGCAGGCAGGTTTACACTACGCCCGCTATGAACCAGATCAGCGATCGTTTGCGTGGCCTCGTGCAGTCCGATATCCGCCGCATGTCCCGCGAGTGCGAACGCGTCGGCGGCATCAACCTCGGGCAGGGCATCTGCGATCTGCCGACGCTTCCGGAGCTCGTCGAAGGTGCCTGCGACGCGATCCGCGCGAACAAGGCCACGTACTCGAAGTTCGAAGGGATCGACATCCTTCGCGAACGCATCGCGCGCAAGGTCGAGCGTCACAACGGATTCACGGCCGACCCGGCGAAGGAGATCGTGGTCACGGTCGGATCGAGCGGCGGCTTCCTCGCCGCGGCCATGGCCACGCTCAACGCCGGCGATGAGGTGATCCTCTTCGAGCCCTACTACGGCTATCACCTCAACACGTTCAAGGTCCTCGGCTTCGAAGCGAAATTTGTCCCGCTCCAAGCGCCTGACTGGACGATCGACTTCGACGTTCTTCGCGCCGCCTTCACTCCGAAGACGAAGGCGATCGTGGTCTGTACGCCTTCGAATCCGTCCGGGAAAATGTTCACGCGCGAGGAGTTGGAGAAGATCGGCGCGCTCTGTCGCGAGTTCGGCGCGTGGATTTTCACGGACGAGATTTACGAGTACATCGTCTACGACGGCCGCAAGCACGTGTCGGTTGCCTCGATTCCGTCCTGCCGCGATCTGGCCATCACCATCAGCGGATTCTCGAAAACGTTTTCGATCACCGGCTGGCGCGTCGGCTACGTCATCGCCGACGAACGCGTGGCCGGTCCGATCGGTCTGATGAACGATCTCTTCGCGATCTGTGCGCCCACTCCGCTGCAATGGGGCGTCGCGCGCGCGCTGGAAATCGGCGACGAGTACTACGCGAACATGGCCTCGGACTATCAGAAGAAACGCGACATGCTGGCCGAGGCGCTTTCCGAGGCTGGCTTCAAACCGTCGATTCCGCAGGGCGCGTACTACATGCTCGCGCAGATTCCGGACGAGTTCCGCAACGACAAGGAAGCGGCGCAGACGCTGCTGGAAACGACCGGCGTGGCCTCGGTTCCAGGTTCGGCGTTCTTCGTCTCCGAGGCCGGAAAGAGAATGCTGCGCTTCTGCTATGCAAAAGATCCTGATTCGCTGGCCGAGGCCTGCAAGCGGCTGCGCGCATTCAAACCGGCGCTCCTATCTGCTACATCTGCGTAATCTGCGGATGAAGCGTTATCCGCAGATCACGCAGATACGAACTCTTACTTCGAAGTCACCGTTGCCGTCACCACCACGATCAGCGCCTTGTCGCCCATCGTCGTCGTTCCGATGACGACCTTCTCATTCTGGTGGATCGATACCGGCGTCTCGAAGCCGACGCTCTGATATTGCGTTTCCGTAGATCCGCCAAGGGCAATCGGGACGCGCATCGAGAAGTCGAAGCTCTCGATGTCGATCGACGGTTTGTCGCCGCCGGTCGACGTGATGCGCCGCAGTCGGTAGTTGTAGAGGATCGGCTGTCCCTCTTTCACGGTCATGCCGAGGAGGGTCGGCTCGGCAACGCCGGAACCAGTGAGGCCGCTGCCGGGCTTCGTGCGCTGCACGGTCGCCGTCATCAGGCCGTAATGCGCGTAGCGAAGCGTCGACTCGAGCTGCTTCACGACCGGCGCCAGTTCGTCGGAAACGGTCGCGGCGCCGGGCAGCGCAGTCTTCGATCCGATCAGTACCGAAATCTTCATCTCGATGTCCGGGGTATCCGCGACGGGCTGATCGAGTCGCGCGATCGCGCCTTCGATCGCGGCAACGTTCTCCGGATAGTCGCGCACCGTGATCGTGTGCATCTCGTTGTTGACGCTGATCGCGGATCCTTTGAAGCCGCTGCCGAGGAGCTTGACCGAGGACGCAATCTCACGCGCGTCGCGGTTGTGCACCTCGAACACTTTGCTCTTGTACTCGCGGACGTTGTTGTACTCCTCGGCTGCCGGCGCCTTCTCCTGCGCCAGCGCGGTGGCGGCGATCAGCAGAGCCGCGGCGATGATGGTGATCCGTTTCATGATTTGCCTCCTGTTGTTGTCGATGGGGTCTGGCTCGCGATCCAGATGATGCGGACGTCGGGATCCGATGTCCGAAATTCAACGCGGATGTTCTGTGGGGATGCGGCTGCATACTCAGCGCGAGGGTGCGTCGCGCGGCGATGGCGTGGATGATGGGCAACGATTCGTGTCGCCGGCGGGTCCGCGACGGTTGCGACCGCGATCGGCGCCTTCTTGATGACTACCGGTTGCTTCACCGTCTCGATCGCTACCGGCGCAGGACGCTTCACGACGAAGCCGACACCAATCGCGATCACAACAGCCGCGGCGAGCGCGAACCGCATCGCGATCGGAAGGAAGGACTTCCGCGCCGCGATCTCGCTCATCGCGTTGCGGCGGATGGCCGCGAATTCTTCTTCGCTCAACGGCTGCTTCGACCGGAACTCGCTCATGTTCATCTAGCACCTCCACGCCGTGCTTCGATCCACACGCGCAGCTTCGCGCGCGCCTTGCTCACTTGCACTCGCACGGTCGCCGGCGAACTGCCAAGGATCACCGCGACCTCCTCGGTCGAGAGTTCTTCGACTTCGCGAAGGATCACAGCGAGGCGTTCCTTCGCCGGTAGCGCATCGATCGCGCGCGTCAGCAACGCGACATCATCGTTCGCAGCGATCGTGTCATCAGCGGAACGACGATTACTCGCGATCGTCATGGCCGCATCGAACGGCGCGAAGATCCAGCGGCGTCTGCGGCGCTCGATATCGCGGCAGACGTTCACCGCGATCCGGAAAAGCCAGCCGAAGAAATCGAGCTGTTCGTCGAATCGACGTAGATGACGGAACACGCGCAGGAACGTCTCCTGCGTCGCTTCCTTCACTTCTTCGATGTCGCCGAGGATGCGCCAGGCCAGGAGCGAAACGCGGCGTTCGGATGCGAGCATGATCTCCTCGAACGCCCGCTCGTCGCCGTCGCGCGCCGCGCGGATCACCGCGAGGAGCGCAGGCGACGTTGCCGATGTCCGCGTCGCCGTTGCTTCGAACTGATCTGCTAAAAGCGCCTCGGCGGTCATCTTCATGCGTTCTCAAACAACCTCTACTCGCCGGGCGAGGAGATCGTTTATTGGACGCGGACGAGATTGCGAGGTCTCAGGTCCGTAGCGCCGGCGGCTCGCCGGCTGGACCGCCACCGGCTCGGTGGCGCGCACAAAAACGCCGGCGAGCCGCCGGCGGTCCAGCCGCCGGGCCGGCGGCGCTACGTTGCCGCACTACTTCTTTGCGTGCGCCGCGTCGAGCTCTGCGAGGACGTCTTCCGCGTGGCGCTTCGTATCGACCTTTTTCCAGATCTTTCTGATCCGGCCGTCCGGTCCGATCCAGAACGTCGTGCGCGCGACGCCCCAATAGCGCTTGCCGTACATGTTCTTCTCTTTCCAGACACCGTACATCTTCGCCACGTCGGCGGTCGGGTCGGAGAGCAGCGGGAAATTCAGTTCGTACTTGCCGCGGAACTTGGCGTGACTTTCGAGCGAGTCGGCAGACACGCCGAGGACCACCGCATGCGCTTTGGAGATGTCGGATTCGTGATCGCGAAAGTTGCAGGCCTCGGCGGTGCAGCCGGGCGTGTCGTCCTTCGGATAAAAATAGAGGATCACGTCCTTGCCGCGATTCTCCTTCAGGGTCATGTCCTTGCCGCGTGTCGACGGCAATTTGAAATCGGGGGCCATGTCGCCGACTTTCGGCTCGTAGAAGTCTTGCATTGGTTCTCCCTGAGTGGATTAGTCGATTAGTCGATTAGTGGATTAGTAGATTAGATGTGCTACCCGATGATCTACCGCATTCCTAATCCACTAATCTACGAATCACTAATCTACTAATTTGTCATTCCGCTTCCGAACAGCACCTTCTCGGCGACGAGGACGGCGTTCAGCGCGGAACTGCGGCGGAGATTATCGCAGACGGCCCAGACCCAGAAGCCGCCGCGGATCGAGGCGTCCGCGCGCACTTCCGCGATGAGAACTTCGTCCTTCCCCGCCGCGTCGATCGTGCCGAAGGCCTGGTCGCCCTCGGCGAACTCAATCGCCGCATTCGCGCGCAACGTGGCCGTGATCCGGGCGACGTCGAACGTCTCTTTCGTTTTGAGGAACAGCGAAAACGTGTGGCCGTGAAAGATCGTCCCCTGCGTGATGAGCAGCGCGAGTTGCGCATCGGGATCGGTGAGCGAGCGAATCTGCGACGTGATGAACTCCTCGTTCCGCTCCGCCGCGGGATAGAGATTGAAGGCGAGTTGGCGGTCGAAGACTTCGTGCGGGACGGTCTGGATATTCAGCACGCTGATCGTTTGCTTCGCCAGCTCCTCGACGCCGAGCTGTTCGAATGCCGACGCAGGCTGCACGACGGTGGCGACACACGATTCGACGCGGCCGAGCATCTCGATCTGATGCAGGATCAGCGCGATCGGAATCGCTACCGGATGCGGTGATACGAGCAGCCGGTCGTCCGAGTTGATCTCCTCGAGGTTCACGCCGGCGACGGCGAGTTTGCCTTCGATGCTCGACGGCTGCGACAGATCGATCGCGACGAATCGGTCCTCGTCGTAACGCTCGATCCATTCGCGGTTTCCCTCGGCCGGACCGCAGAAGAAAACGATGTCGCAATCTTCCAGTTCGTCATCGGAAACAGGTAGAACGATGGCCGGCTCGTCGCCGATCGCAGTCAGCGCGCCGGTTGCGGTTCCGGTGCTGTCGAGCAGAACCACCTTGTCGAACGGAAAGGCGCGCTCGCGGAGAATCGACTGGATTTCGGTGCCGACGAGCGTAAGCGGATTGACGATGCCGAGGCGGTAACCGGCGGCGGATTTAGGGTCGATCATTGCGGCGCGATTTGTAGCACGTCGTTCGCTTTACGCGACGGAAACGCGATCGACCAGAGGCGCAGCAGCGGTCCGGACGCGAGATACGAAATCGCGAAGAAGACGCCGGCCTGGCGCGGCCAGGCGAAGCCGATGGCGATGACCGCCGCAATGACGACAATGTACATCAGCGAGCGGCCCTGGCGGAGATTGATCCCCTTCTGCGCCCGCCAGCGGATCGGCGACACCATCGCGAAGGCCGTACATGCGGTGAGCACGAGGATCACCAGCGCGAAGCGGCGGTCGAGCACCGGCGCGGGCGCGTACCAGATCAGCGCCGCGATCGTCAGCGCGCCGGCGGGACTCGGCAATCCGACGAAGTAGCGGTAATCCGTTTTGCCCGTCATCACGTTGAAGCGCGCCAGCCGCAACGAAACGCTGACGAGGAAAAGGAAGGCGATCCCGACGCCGAGTTTGCCGAGCGGATGCAGACCCCACGCGTACACGAGCACGGCCGGAGCGGTACCGAAGGTGACGACGTCCGCGAGCGAGTCGTACTCTTTGCCGAACTCGCTCGTGGCGCCGAGCTGGCGCGCGATCATGCCGTCGAACGTATCGAAGATCGCCGCAATCAGCAGCGACACGCAGGCGATTTCGAATGCGGCAATGGCGAGATCGGGACGTCCCGCGGTCATCGCTTCGCGCGCGCGCAGGCTGTTCACGATCGAACGGAAGCCGAAGAAAATATTCAGGATCGTGAAAAGCGTCGGCACGATGTAGACGCCGCGGCGGAGGTTCTTGCGGACGTCCGGCCGCTGCATCACTTCACTCCAAGCTCGGCCACGATGGTCAGGCCGACCTTCACCTTGTCCCGCATGCCGACTTTGATGACCGCGTCGGCCGGGAAGAACATGTCCACGCGCGAGCCGAACTTGATCATGCCGACGCGCTCGCCGCGCACGACGTCATCGCCCTCTTTTTTATCGAACACGATGCGCCGCGCGAGCAGACCGGCGATCTGCTTGAACGCCAGCTTCGCGCCGTGCGAATCTTCGACGACGATCAGATTCTGCTCGTTCTCCGTCGACGACTTCTCCGCGAATGCAGCGATCTTCTTCCCTGGGTTGTAGCGGTAGTGAATGATCTTGCCGGTGATCGGCGCACGGTTCACGTGCACGTCGAAGACGGACATGAAGATGCTGACCTGTTTGGTCAGGCCCGGCCAGATGTCGCCGTCCGCAACATCCTTGATCGCGACGACGGTGCCGTCGGCCGGAGAGAGGACGTCAACATGATGTTCGGAGCCGGTGCGGCGCGGATCGCGGAAGAAGTTGATCAGGAACAGCGCGAGCAATCCGAGGACGATCGCAGCGACCGTGTACTGGAGCAGCAACGCCAGCGCGGTGAGGATCAGAACCGGAATCAGGAACAGCCAGCCCTCGGGCGCCCATGGCATTTTCCGCATCGGCGCGATGGTAGTGCAAAGCGGAAGCCGATGGAAAGGAACGTCGCATCGCCGCCTCAACCAGCTGCAAACGCGCCACTTAGCGTAGTCGTAAGCTGGCAGGCGGAGTGCTACAATTTCGCGCGAAGGTACTTCGAAGGAGGATAGAGGATGTCGAATCAAATCGCTGACATTCAACGGATTCTCAGCACCGAAGACGACGAGTTTCGCAAGATGCTCGATGAGCACCACGCGTGCGAGTCGCGCCTCGGCGAACTCACAACGAAGAACGAGGTCTCCATCGATGAAGAGCTCGAAGAGAAAACGTTGAAGAAGCGAAAACTCCAGTTGAAGGACCAGATGGCCGCCCGGATCCGCTCCTACGAAACCTCGAACGCGATGG
The DNA here is from genome assembly GCA_019247495.1 of Acidobacteriota bacterium. Taxonomy (GTDB): domain Bacteria; phylum Acidobacteriota; class Thermoanaerobaculia; order Gp7-AA8; family Gp7-AA8; genus JADGNZ01. Next base: position 6,484 of record JAFAOU010000147.1, on the reverse strand, counting down.
CGTAGCCGGAAACGACGACACACCTGATCAACGAAGGCCGCGGGTTCCGCGGCCTTTTTTTATCTGCGCACATCGGCGTCATCTGCGGATAATGCGTTTCCGCAGATGCAAAAACGCGCAGTCCTCTTCCTCATCGCCGCCGCGCTCATCACTCCACTCCAGCGCGATCTCTTCGTCGGCGATGAAACGAAGTACGGCCAGGTCGTCCGCGAGATGCGCGCCACCGGCGCATTTTTTCTGCCGACGCTCAACGGCACGCCGTTCACGCACAAACCGCCCATCCACTTCTGGATGATCGATCTGCTCACGTTTCCGCTCGGCGTCTATTCAACGTGGGCCTTTGTGCTCCCATCGCTGATCGCGTTCGTTTTTCTCATCTGGCTGATGTGGAAAATCGGCGGACCGCTGCCCGCGTTCATCTGCGGCTCGTCGCTCATGATCTGGGCCTCGGCACAATCGGCGCGGATGGACGTCAGCTTCACCGCCTTCATCGTCCTCGCACTTTGGCAACTGGAGCGCTTCTTCGATCGCGACGATTTCCGCGCGTTGCTCTGGTCCGCCATCGCTCTCGGCATCGCCGTCCTGATCAAAGGTCCGATGGCGCCGGTGATGGCGATCGTGCTTTTCGTCCTCGAGTGGATGCGCCGCAAACGAATCCCGAGCGGGAACTACGCTCCGGCGATCGCGGCGATGATCGTCATCCCGCTGCTCTGGCTCGTTCCCGCCATGCGCCTCGGTGGCCGCGCCTACACGCACGACGTGATCATCAAACAAACCGTCGGACGCGCGGTGGCATCGTGGGTTCACAACGCACCGCCGTGGTTCTACGTGATCCATTTGCCGGCATCGCTCTTCCCATGGTTTTTCCTCGCCGTCGCCGCAGTGATCGCGCTCTGGCGGACGCACCGCTTTCTCGTCAACTGGATTCTGGCGGTGCTCATCCCGTACTCGCTGATGAGCAGCAAACTCGACGTCTACATGATGGCGATGATTCCGCCGATCGCGCTATTGCTCGCGGAGTACGTAACGTCGGAGCGCGGACGCGCCGCACGTTGGTTGAACGCGCTGTCGATTGCCCTCATGGCGGTGATCGGAATTGCCGGCCTCTTCGTAAGTCCGCAAATGATCAAGAATCCTGAGGGCGCGCTGATCCAACTGCCAGCGGTGAAAGCGTTCTGCATCATCACGCTGGTCGCCGCGATGATCGCGTTCGTGATCGCGCTGCGCGGTTCTCCGATCGCGTCGACCATCGCCGCCGGAGTCGTTCCCATCATCGCGATGGTCGTCGTCGCCATCGCCCTGATGCCAGCCATCAACGACATCGCTTCGACGCGCCCGCTCGTCGCGGCACTCGAAAAGCAACACGTCCCTCCCGAGCAAGTCGCGCTCTACGCCTCGCCATATCTCTGGACGCGCGACATGCCGCGCGAGTACGAACGGGTCATGTACGCCACGCCCTACACGCTGGCGCAAACGACGCCAACTGTGATCGTGACGGCCCGCGTACACGCCGGCGAAATCGCGCCGTCGCTGTACCGCTACCAGATGGTCGATGCCGTCCGCATGATCGGAAAATGGTTCTATGTCTATCGACGCTAAACGCCGTCTCGCCGCCGCGGCGTTCGTCGTGTTGCTGGCGCTGTCGGTCTTCTGGCCCGCCCCCGCGATCGGGATCAACCAGCTCTGCTGCCACGCCCACCTCACCGTCGACGACCTCTCGTTCCTCGGGCGCGAAGCTCCGGCCTGGGACGTCGCCTTCTGGTGCATCGCCGGCCTGTTCCTCCTGATTCTTCTTCAGCCGAGCAACGACTACACGACATCCGACTTCCGCGAAATCTGGACGCTCGTCCGCGCGACGCGAATCCGCCTGTGCAAGACCGACGCGATCGCCGCCATCTGCGCGGCCATCCTCGTCGCCGTGATCTGGCGTTTCGCCGACGCGCCAATCACCGCGTTTGCAGAACGCATTCAGTCGTCGAACGTCGAGGACGCGGTCCGCATCGCCAACCGTTTCGGTGGCGGCATGAACCCGGCGATGGTCATCTTTTTCTTCCTCATCGCCGGCGTCACCTACCGACGTCATCGATGGGTCGCTTACGGAGTGGCGATGGCGCTCGCCGGCGCCGCCGCCGGCGTCTCGGTCCAGATCGTCAAATACACGATCGGCCGCACGCGCCCCGAGCTCTGGCTCGGCCCCTTCCACCACGCTCGCGCCGCCGCCACGTCGTTTCCAAGCGGCCACACCGTCGGCGCCTTTGCGCTGGCGGGAGTGCTGATGCTCGCCTCGCCGTCGCGCACGATGCGCGTAGTCGCCTTCCTCCTCGCGCTGTCGGTCGCCGTCTCGCGCGTCATGGCCTTCCGGCATTGGACAAGTGATGTGCTGGCCTCCGCAGCCATCGGGATCATCCTCGCGGCCATCGCAGTGAGGGTAGTATTTCCATCCGCAGATTACGCAGATGGAGACAGATAAAAGAGACCCGGAGACCTACGCCGTGATCGGAGCCGCGATGGCGGTGCACACGGAATTGGGCTGCGGGTTTTTGGAGCCCGTTTACCAGGAAGCACTCCAGCGAGAATTTGAGGTCCGTGGCGTTCCGCACGCGCGAGAGGTTGGCTTGCCCGTGTTCTATCGCGGAACTCAACTCAATACGACGTATCGCGTCGACTTCCTTTGCTTCGGATCGCTCATCGTCGAGTTGAAAGCACTTCAGCGTCTGTCCGGTACTGAGGAAGCACAAGTCATCAACTACCTCAAAGCATCCGGTATGCAGAAAGCGATGCTGTTGAACTTCGGAGCACCGCGCCTCGAATACAAACGCCTCGTCCTCAATCTGAGTACATCTGCGTCATCTGCGGATGAAACTAAGCTTCGACTTCGGCAAAGTTGACCGACACCAGCCGCGAGCAGCCCGCTTCCTCCATCGTCACGCCGTAGAGCACGTCCGCGGCTTCCATCGTGCGGCGGCTGTGGGTGATCACGATGAATTGCGTGTCGCGGGACATGTCGCGGACCAGGCGGACGAAGCGCTCGTTGTTGATCTCGTCGAGCGGCGCGTCCACCTCATCGAGGATGCAGAACGGGGACGGCTTGTAGCGGAAGATCGCGAAGAGGAGCGCCAGCGCGGTCAGTGCGCGCTCGCCGCCGGAGAGTAGCGCGATCGACTGATTCTTCTTGCCCGGCGGCTGCGCAACAAGTTCGATGCCGCTTTCGAGAACGTCCTCCTCATCGAGCAACTGCATGCGCGCTGTGCCGCCGCCGAAAAGCGACGTGAAGATTTCCGTGAAGTACTCATTGATCGCGTTGAAAGCGTCGCGGAACAGCTCGCGCGAGGTCAGGTTGATCTTTCGGATCGTGCCGCGCAATGACTCGATGGCCTGCACCAGGTCATCGCGCTGCGTGCGCAGGAACGACTCGCGCTGCTCCAGCTCCGTGTGCTCGTCAATCGCCAGCACGTTGACCGGACCGATCTTCTCGATTCCATCCGACAGTTTCGCGACCTCGGCTTCCAACGCAGCCCGCCCTTCGTCATCCGACGGCGGCTCGACGTCGGCCAGCGCATCGATGCCGGCGTGCAGGTCGAGCGCGATCTGTTCGCGCAGCAGATCGAATGCTGACTTCGCGCGGTCGCGGCGGCGTTCCGATTCGAAGAGCGAATCCTTGGCCGTGTTCCACAGCTCGCGCGATGCCACCGCGCGCGCCTCCAACTCCGCCACGCGCGCCTGCAGATCGGCCACCTCGGCTTCGAGACCGACGCGCACTTCGCTCAGTTCGTGCAGCTTCTTCAGCGACTCATCGAGCTGACCGCGCGAACGTTCCACAGCCGCTTCCGTCTCCTCGCGCTTGCGCGCCAGCGACTCGATCTCCTGCTGGAGCTGCGTCGCGCGAGCGCCGAGGGAGATCACGATGCGCGAAAGGTTCTCGTGCTCGCGCTGGATCGCGTTGACGTTCCCCGCGGACGCTTCCACGTCGACGCGCGCCTTCGACGCCGCCTCGGTCACAGCTTCGAATGTCGAGCGAAGACTGGTCAGTTGCTCTTCATGCTCGCGGATCTGCGCCTGGCACTCGCTCTCCTGCGCTTCGAGCTGCTGCAGGTCGGCGATCGCCGCATTCTTCCGCGCGATGAGCTGGATCTTTTCTTCGTCATAAAGAGTCTGCTCTTCCGACGCCACCGCCAGATCGCGCTCGAAACGATCGAGCTCCTGATTGGCGCGCTCGCGATTGCTGCGCCGCTCCCGCAGCTCCTGCTCCGCCGCCCGCGCCCGCGCCTCGGCGAGGATGCGCGCATCATCCGCGGCGCGAAGATCCTCTTCGATTGTCTGCAACTCCGCCGCGATGCCGCTCGCGCGCGTCTCCTCCGTGCCGAGGAGCGCTTCGAGATCGGAGAGCTGCCGTTTGAGTGAGAAGACGCCGGGCGTCGCATTCTCCGACTTGCCGCCAACGACGAGCGGCCCACGCACGATGTCGCCTTCGAGCGTGACGAACGTCGCGCTCGGCCGCTCCTTCGATCGATCGAGCGCCTCGCCAAGCGTACCGACGATGTACGCCTCGGGCATCGCGCGGCGAACCGCGTCAGCGACCGGACCTTCGCCGACGACCGCGTACTTCGCGTCGCCGCGCCGGCCGCCTTCGCCGGTCACTTCGTAGTCGAGCGTGATGAACGCGCCGCGCCCCGCACCGCGCTGCCGCAAACGCGCGATCGCATCGGTGGCGACGCGCGCGTTGTCGACGACGACGGCCTTCGAAACATCGCGCAGCAGCGTGTCGAGCGCGGCCTCGAATCCTTCCGTCGCCCGCACGGCCTCGGCGGCCGGCGTGGCGTTCGGAATCAGCTCGAGAATCGCGCGGCGGACATCTTCTTCCTGCGATTCGAGCGAAATCATCAGCGTCCGCAGCGAATCGATCTTGTACGTCATCTGCGACACGCGGTCGCGCGCGCCGGCCATCGTCTCGCGCCGCTCGTTGCGGCGCGCCGTCAGTTCATCGTTCAGCGCAACGGCTTCGCGCGCGAGCTGCCGCGTCGTTTCCAGCAGTTCCTCGGCTTCCCGAACGCGCTGATCCCACTCCGCACTCAGCGATCGTGCGCCGTCGCGGCTTTCCGTCGCCTTGCGCGCCGACTCGCCCAATTTGCCGAGATAGAACTCGCATTTTTCGACGGCCACTTCGATCTGATGCACTTGGTTGCGCGCCTCGGAAATCCGCGCGATCGTGCGCATCAGCGTCTCGCGCGCATCGGTCAGCGCCTTCTCGTGGCGGCGCACTTCATCGGCGCGCTCCTGCCGATCGCGCTCCGCCTGTTCGGCGATTTCGCGCAACTGATTGCGTTCGCCGCGCGCGATTTCCAGCGCCTGCGCGCGTTCGTCGAGAAGGGCCTGCTGTTCCGCTCCCTCGCTTTCGAGCTGCGCGATCTGCGTCTGCGCGTTGCCGCTGCGCTGCACGAGATCGCCGAGGTTCGTTTCGGATTGCTGCATGAACGAGCGAAGGCGCTCGACATCGCCGGACAGCGACGCAACTTCCTCACGCACATGCGACGCGCGCGACGACTTGCCGGTAAGCGCCGTGCGGTTCTCAGCCAGCTCCGCTTCGTCAGTCGCGAGTTGCGCGGCCAGCTCCGACTCGCTCGCCTGCGATGCAGCCACACCTTCATCCGCCGCCGACTGCTCCGCCTGCGCGAGGACGATGCGTCCCTTGTACAGCGCGCGCTTCGCGGTCGACAATTGCTCGCTCAGCTCCTTGTGCCGCCGCGCTTTGCCCGCCTGCCGCTTCAGCGAATTCAGATTCCGCGTGACCTCGGCCAACGTGTCGTCGATGCGCAGCAGGTTCTGCTGCGTCTCTTCCAGCTTCATCTCCGCGGCGCGGCGCTTCGTCTTGTACTTCGTGATGCCGGCCGCTTCCTCGATCAGCCGGCGGCGGTCCTGCGGCTTGTTGGAAAGGATCAGATCGATCTTGCCCTGCTCCATCACCGAGTAGTTGCGGATGCCGAGGCCGGTGTCCATCAGGATGTCGGAGATGTCCTTGAGGCGGACGCGCTTGCCGTTCAGACGGAACTCCGACTCGCCCGTTCGGAAGACGCGGCGGTTGATGGTGATCTTGCCGTCGTCCGACATCGGATGATTGCTGTCGCCGTTCGACGTCGCGAGCGTGAGAGTCACCTCGCCCATCGACAGCGGCCGGCGCCGCGCCGAGCCCTGAAAGATGACGTCGTCCATCGTCTCGCCGCGGATGTGCGAGGCGCGGTTCTCGCCGAGGACCCAGATGATGGCGTCGCAGATGTTGGACTTGCCGCAGCCGTTCGGCCCGACGACAGCCGTCATCGGCGCGGGAAACGCAAGCGCAGCAGGATCGTAAAACGATTTGAAGCCGTGGATTTCAAGCTTGTCGAGACGAAACATTAATGAAGAACACCTGACCCGATTCTGATTTGGACGCGCCGGATGGTACTGCAATCGACGAGGCGCGCGTGATGCGAATTCGCGGCCTGTAAAC
>JAFAOU010000077.1 GCA_019247495.1 Acidobacteriota bacterium | reverse complement strand
CACCGCGAGCAGAATCGCGGCGGCGACCAGGAAAATGATGACGCGGCTGTTCATCGGGTGCGGACGAGGATAACCGAGATTTACGCGTCCGGTTGATCGTCGCCGGCGCCGAGGACGTCTTCGAGCGATTTGGCCGGGTGGTATTCGCGGATCAGGGCGTCCCAGGCGGCGAGGTATTGCTCGCGCGGGATGCGGTAGCGGCGCGTCAATTCGCCGTGCGGCGCATCGCCTTCGAGGATGAAGACGTCGTTGCCTTGCGCGAAGATGACGATGCGCCAGGCTTCGTCGGCGTCTTCGAACGGTTCGTCGTCGATGCCGAGGGGGATGTCGTCGTGGGTGAAGTGGCGGAGGTCGCGATCGGCGTGGTCCCAGGCGGGGAAGCCGGCCAGGTGGCCTCGGGTGCGGCTCATCATCTGAATATGCAGGCCGCCTTCGGGTTCTTCGCGGAGCGTCAGGTAGAAATCAGTGACGCGCGCGGCGTCGTCAAGATCGAAATCCATCGTTAGTGCGGTGAGACGATCGTTACCTGTTGTGTGTCGTTGTTGGTGATGCTGAGCATGCCCCAGATGGGCGGCGCACCGATTGGGTACCCGGCGCTCGTGACGGTCATATTCGTTGGATTGTTGCTGGCTTTCGTAAGCAGCGACGTCACGTCCATGGTGCCGAACCACATCGCGGTGCCGGGGATTTTCGACACCGTCATCGGCTGCTGCTGACCCGGGATGGAATCGACGACGGCGATGAATTGCGGAAAATCGCCCAGCGACCAGAGACGCAGCGTGACGCGGTAGCGTGGATCGCCGGGCAGGTTCATGAAGCGCAGCTGTCCTCTGAAGTCGTGCTCGCGCACGACCGGCACCTCGGTGCCCGCGGTTTGCGATTGACGCGATATGTCGTGAATGCGGGACGCGAACGAGAGTGTGTCGGTCGTGCCGCGGAGCGCGTAGAGCACGTGCCCCCACGGATTGCCGTCGTTGATCAACTGCTTCGAGCCGGGGCTGAACCGCTGCGAGCAGCCACTACACGGAAGCGGATCGCGGAAGAATGCCTGCGACACGTTCGCGCTGATGAAGCTCTCGGTCAGCCATTGTGAGCCGAGGGCGCCCGGGCCCTGGAAAGACACTGGAAAGAGGATCGGCTCGAACACGGCTGGATCGGCCGCAGCTGGGTCGTAGTAGATCAGCGCAGCTTTCGAGGTCAGCGTGCCGAACTTCGAATTGACGGTCACGTCGACGACCCCCGGGGCGTGCGGCGGCGCGTCGGCGAAAAGTGCGCCGTCGATATTCCCATTCGCAGGCACCGTTACATCACCGATCGTCAGCGTTGCGCCCGTGAGAAAGAATGGATTCGACAATCCGATCGACCCGCCGGTTATCGGTACGGCATAGGTAAAGATGTTCAGCGTCTCCGCGTCGCGAACGATCAGCGGCGCGCGCGCCAACTCCGTCGAGGTTGAACCCGCATCGGCGACGAGAATGACCGTGTAGCCGCCGGGCGGCACGATTCCCATGTGAAACGTCCGCGTGTAGGGGCCGGTGGATTGCGCGCAGAGAACGCCGGGTGGCGGAGTGGCGTCGAAGTGCAACGTGACCGTGGTGGCCGCGATGACGACGCTCTTCACCAGCGGGAGACAAGCGTTCGGCCAAACACCGGTGACGATCGCGTCGACGGACCGGCTACCGGTCGGATTGGGCGGATCGAAACGGATCGTTTCGGCGGCAGCGGCCGTGGTCAGAAGAAGCAGTGCGACGAAGGTGGAAAGGAGGCGGAGCATTCAGTCGTTGGATTCGATCCGGTAGTTTGGCGCTTCCTTCGTAATGACCACGTCGTGCGCGTGCGACTCACGCAGCCCCGCCGCGGTGATGCGGACGAACTGCGCTTTCGTGCGCAGATCCTCGATCGTGCGCGAGCCGGTCAGGCCCATGCCGGAACGGAGGCCGCCGACGAGCTGCGGGATCATGGCGCTGAGCGATCCCTTGTACGGCACCTTCCCCTCGATCCCCTCGGGCACCAGCTTCGACACCTCATCGGCGTCTTCCTGGAAGTAGCGGTCCTTCGAGCCGGCCTGCATCGCGCCGATCGAGCCCATGCCGCGATAGGCCTTGAACGTGCGGCCCTGGTAGAGGATCGTCTCGCCGGGCGCTTCGTCGGTGCCGGCGAAGAGGGAGCCGATCATCACGCAGTGCGCTCCGGCGGCGATGGCTTTGGTGATGTCGCCGGAGAACTTGATGCCGCCGTCGCTGATGATGGGGATGTCGAATTTCTCCGCGGCGCGCGCGCACTCCATGACCGCGCTGATCTGCGGCACGCCGGCGCCGGCCACGACTCGCGTGGTGCAGATGGAGCCGGGTCCGATGCCGACCTTGATCGCGTCGACGCCGAGGGCGATGAGGTCGCTGGCGCCTTCGTAGGTGGCCACGTTGCCGGCGATGAGTGGCGTGTCGGGGAAAAGCTTCTTGAACTGCCGAATCACGTCCATCACGCCGTTCGAATGCGCGTGCGCGGAGTCGATCACAACCACGTCCACTTTCGCGTCGATCAGCGCGCGGGCGCGGTCGAGGCCTTCTTTGCCGACGCCGATCGCGGCGCCGACGCGCAGCCGGCCGAGGGAGTCTTTGGCCGCGTTCGGGTAGCGCAGCTTTTTCTGAATGTCCTTGACGGTGATCAAACCCTTGAGATCGCCGTGCATATCGACGACGAGCAGCTTCTCGATGCGATGTTGATGGAGAACTTCGCGGGCCTGCTCCAGCGTCGTGCCGACCGGAGCGGTGATCAGGTTCTCCTTCGTCATCCGCTCGGCGATGGGGAGATCGAAGCGCGTCTCGAAACGGAGATCGCGATTGGTGAGGATGCCAACGAGCTTGCCATTCGCGTCCGTCACCGGCACGCCGGAAATCTTGTACTTGGCCATCACCTGCAGCGCCTCGGTGATGGTCTGCCACGGCCGCATGGTGACGGGATCGACGATCATCCCCGCTTCCGACCGCTTGACCTTGTCCACTTCCTCGGCCTGCGCATCGATCGGCATGTTCTTGTGCACGATGCCGAGTCCGCCCTGCTGGGCCATGGCGATCGCCAGCCGCGCCTCGGTGACGGTGTCCATGGCCGAGGAGATGATGGGGATGTTCAGGCGGATGTCGCGGGTGAGCTGCGTGCCGACTTCGACGAAGTTGGGATGGATGTCGGACTTGGCGGGACGGAGGAGCACGTCGTCGAACGTGAGGCCGACTTCGATGGCCTCGGCGAAGCGTTCGGACGGCAGCGGGTCGCGTCGCTCGATCTCATGAAGATCGATGCGGCCGATGACAGGCATGTCTTTGAGAACCCGTTCGTCGCTCATGCGCGCCCCCTTGAAGTGAGTATAGAACAGCGGTTGAGTGCACCGTAATTGCACGCCGCAACGCCTGCTCATGCTCTTCACGATTGAACAACGACCTCTCACCGACGCCGCCGGGCGACCGGTATCGAGCGCTGCCGCAGCGGTGTCGTTTCATGCGATCGAAGCGGAGTCAGCCGCGGATGCGATCCGCGGTTTTGCCAGCGAACATCGCGGCGAGATCATCGGCGAGATCAGGAAGTTCCCCGGATTCCACGCCGTAGCGACGATGCGCAGGGCGGACGGCGTGGACACGCTGCAGGCAGCGCCGTCGAGCCAGCAATTCGCGCCGACACTGTCATCCTGAGCCGCCGAAGGCGTTGGAGCGCGAAGCGCGGAACGCCGGAGGACGGTCGAAGGACCCCCCACCTGCTAACGGGCGGCGGGCTGCGCGTCAATCAAAAGGGTTAGCAAGTGGGGGGTCCTTCGACCGTCCTCCGCGGGTCGGCGCTAACGCGCCTCAACCGCTCCGGCGGCTCAGGATGACAGTGCTACTTCCCGCCCACCGTCGCGACCAGCTTTTGCACCTCGGGATCATCCGGCCGCATTTTCTGCAGCTTCGCCGCGATCACGCGCGCTTCGTCCGGTCGGTGGAGGTCGATGAGCGCGATGGCCTCGTTGAATAGCGGCTGCCATTGATCGGGGGCCATCGCCGCGGAGCGCTGGAACTCCGCCAGCGCCTTCTCCGGCTGATTCGTTTGCTTATAGCAGATGCCGAGGTCCATGCGGACGGCGGCGTCGTCCCTCACGGCCAGCGCTCGCTGGAGGTACTCGGCCGCCTGCGGGAACTTCGCCGCCTGCATGTACATGTCGCCGAGCTGCACGAGCGCATCGGCATCGTTCGGGTTCTTGGCCACGGCCGCTTTGAGCGACGCCAGTTGCTGCATCACGGTGCCCATCGGATTTCCGGCGGCGGTATCGCTGGCCGTGGGCGGAGTTTCGACCGGCGCTGCATCGGCGGCCACGGGCGCTCCGGCCAGTTTCGACTGCGCGATCTTCGGCCCGATCACGAAACTGCCGAGGGTGAGCCCGAGGAGGAACCCGCAGGCGGTGAAGATGATCGTCTCTCGTTTCATCGAAGTTCGACATCCTAAACGATCGAGGTGCGCTACGATCTGCCGAACTTCCTGAAGGATCGCGATAAGTCCGCCTGGAAAAGCGAGGAATGCGAATGCCCTACTTTCCGCCACGAAGGAACTTCAGTTCGCTTTCGATCAGAGACCTTCTCGACGCGCGCGACGCGTATCACGTCCACCTTGCGCATTACGACACCGTCATCGGCACCGCCATCGGCCGGTATCTCCTTCGGCCGAAGGAGGCGAGGGACTGGCGCGGTCAGGTCACCGAAACGGAGCCGCGCACGCTGGCGAATTCGGTCGTGCGGCCCTGGTCGTGGCCGTGCATTCTGGTCTTCGTCCGTGAATGGATTCCGCTCAAAGATCTGAAGATCGGCGAGAAGATCCCCGACGTTCTCTACCTCGGCGACGGCCGCGCCGTTCCCACCTGTGTCGTGTACGCGCCGCTCGACGAAGGGCCGGGCCGCGACATTCGTAATCTCTCGTTTCCTTCGGGCCTGATCGGCGGCGGCTACAGCGTCGTCACCGAGGTCCAGGGCGCGGAACACGTCGGTTCCCTCGGCTGCCTCGCTTCCGACGGCGACATGACCTACGCCGTCACCAGCCGCCACGTCACCGGCGAGCAGGGCCGCGAGATCTACAGCATCATTCGCGGCAAACGAACCCGGATCGGCGTCAGCGATTCCGTGCAGGTGCGCCATCTGCCATTCAGCGCCGTCTATCCCGGCTGGCCTGGCGACCGCGTCTACGTGACGATGGACGTCGGACTGGTTCGCATCGACGACATCACCAACTGGACGGCGCAGGTCTACGGCATTGGCGAGCTCGGCGACGTCGCCGATCTCAACGTCGACACGATCTCGCTCGATCTCATGGGCTGCCCGGTCCGCGCGTTCGGCAGTGTGTCGGGCCTACTCGAAGGAAAGGTGAAGGGACTCTTTTATCGCTACCGTTCGAAGGGCGGTTTCGACTACGTCGCAGACGTGTTGATCGGACCGCGCCGCGACGGCGAGGTTCTGGCCACGCGGCCCGGCGATTCCGGAACTCTCTGGGTCTTCGATCCGCCGGAGGAGGAATCGCGCGGCGACGCCGAGGAGGATTCGTTCGTCGTGGAGACTCGCGACCGGGGGCGGATGGCGCGCAAGTACCGGCCGCTGGCGCTGCAATGGGGCGGCGCGCAGTTCCTCGGAGAGCAGAAAGAGAGTCCCACGCAATTCGCACTGGCCACGTTCGTCAGCACCGCTTCGCGCGTGATGGAAGTCGACGTCGTCCGCTCGTGGAACACAGGGCACCCCGAGTATTGGGGAAAAATCGCGCACTACAAGATCGGCGCGCGGGCGATCGACGTCATCAAGCGGACGCTTCCAACCACGAGCAAGCTGCGTAAGCTGCTGTTCGCGAACCGCGAGCTTATCGGCTACGACGATGCCACTCTCGGCAAGGGGGCGGAGTTCAAGGTCGACCGCAACAAGTTCGTTCCGCTCGCCGACGTGCCGGACTATGTCTGGATCGGAATCCGGAGCTCCACCGAACCGCCGCAGCATTTTGCCGACATGGATCTCCCCGGCCTCGGCGCGTTCGACGGAAAGACGCTGGCCGATCTCTGCGAGGACGAGGCGAACGTCGACGCGAAGGTGTGGAACGATTTCTACGACTCCTTCGTCGCGCCGCACACACCGTCGCCCGGCGTTCTTCCGCTGCGGATCTGGCAGCTGTATCGGGAGATGGTCAAAGCCGCCGGCGCCGGCGATGCGGATCTCTTCATCCTCGCCGCGGGAACTCTCGCGCATTACGCGGGCGACTGTTCGCAGCCGCAGCACGGTTCACGTCTCGATCACGGCGTGGCGCCCCTGGGCCACGATACTGACGAGTTCCAGGCCTACAAGAAAACGCCGCAGTACAAGATTCACGGCATTTACGAAGAGACGATGTTCGAACAACGTCCCACCGAGATGCTGCAAAAGATCAACGATGCCACCAAAAACCTGCGCGCAAAGGCGATCGCTGCCGATACCCGCAATGGCTTCGAAGCCGCGCGGGCCACGATCGCCACGATGAAAACGGTGCGCGGCATCCTCTCGCCGGAGCGGATCATCGAAGTCGATGACCCGACTCTGACCACGAACGAGCGAGCGGTTCGCTTCTTCGATTCGCTCGCGGACGAGACCGCGTCCTGCATCGCTCAGGGGACCGCGCTTCTCGCCAATCTCTGGCTGACGGCCTGGAAGGAAGGGAAGGGCGAAACGAAAATGAAGACCGCCGATCTCGGCATCCGCGATGCCGCCACGCTGGAGTCGATGTATCGCAAGTCGACGAACCTGAAGTCGCTAACCCTCACCGAAATGATCGCCGCCGAATTACGAGCGCCGTGAGCGCTAACCCTTCGTGATGATCTCTTTCAGCATCGAGTCCTGCAGCTGGTAGATCGCGTACACGCCGACGTGGTAGCCGTTGAAGACGAACGAGAAGGCGTAGACCTTGCCGCTCGCGCCGTGAACGTAACCTGACAAGCCGACCACGCCGACGATGTAACCGGTCTTCGCGTACACCTGCCGCGCGTACGGCGCGCCGCGCAGGCGGTGGCCGAATTTCGCGTCGGGATCGCCGGAGTAGGGGAGCGAGCTGACGAAATCCTCGCGGTACGGGCTCTTCCACATGTAGCGGAGCAGGTGGATGAACGCGTTGGCCGAGGCGCGGTTCTCGCGCGACATGCCGGAGCCGTCGGCCTGGTGGAACTCGTTCGACGGCACGTCCAGCTTCCCCGTCAGCCACTCCGTCACCGCGCCGGTGCCCGCGGACCACGTGCCGGCCTGTTTCTTTTCCGCGCCGATGATTTTCACCAACTCCTCGGCGTAATGATTCTGGCTCTTCTTGTTGATGACGTAGACGACGACGTTGAGCGGCGTCGTGTGCTGCGAAACCGCCTTCCAGTCCGCTCGTTCATCGCGCGGCGTGACGATGATCTGTCCCTGCACGTTGATGCCGTTGCGAACGAACGTCTCGTGCGTCACCGAGGCGAAGTACTGCACCGGATTCTCGATGGTCACGAAAACCTCGGTGACGCCCGTGCGCGCCGGCGTACCGCCGCGCACCATGATCGTGTTCGTGTTGCGGTAGCGGGTGATGAACGGAAGTCCGCGTCCGGTGATGCACGACGACTGCAATTCGAGGTAGGAGGTAGGCGGCTCGAACTGGACGACGCAGGCCTTGCCCGGACGCGACGGCGTCACGCGCACCTGCACGCAGTTTTCCTGCATCGAGAAGGCCGACACCGGCGCCTCGTACCAGTTCACGAGCTGGTCGACCGGCCAGGTCGGATGGATGTATTCGATGTCCATGTAGCCGTACTCGAAGATGAGATTGCCGCGGATCGTCTTCACGCCGGCGCGCTTGAGGTCCGTGGCCCATTCGTCGATGACGGCGGTGGCGTGACCGTCGTGAAAGCGTCCGCCGATGGTGGGATCGCCGTGACCGACCACTTTCACATCGCCCGTCAACGTGCCGGCGGCATCGACCGCGCCGCGCATGAAGACGGTGGTGGTGAGCTGAAAATCGGGATGGAGCAGATCGATCGCAGCCGCGGTCGTGAAAAGCTTCATGTTTGACGCGGGCGCTAGCGGGGTACCCGGATTGCGCTCGGCGACGACGGTGCCGCTCTCGACTTCCACGACCTGCAGGCTGGCGCTGGAGCTCCCTGCGACGCGGCCGTTCATCAGTGAACTGATGCGCTCCGCAAGCGTGGAGCCCGATGCTGCGTCGGCAGGAGCGGCGGGCGCGGCTCTGCGCGCGCGCGATTTCTTCGTCCGGCGTTTCGCGGCGCCGGCGATGGGACTGAGCAGAATCAAAAGGAGCGCGAATACGACTAACCGCGTGGACCGAACCGTCATCGAATGCGAGGAACCTTTCTCAAATGTCGTCCTTGATTGCACGCCGCGCGCCGGGCGCAAATCACAATCTCTGATACCGCTCCGGCAACGCCAGGCGGATCCGATCGCGCAGTACCGCCGGACAGCGGCGGCGAATCTCATCATGGATCACGGCGTGAGAATACCGCCTGCTGAAGTGCGTCAACACGATCGTTTCGTTTTCGAAACGGCCGGCGAATTCGGCGATGTCGTCGAAGTGGATATGCCGGTACTTCGCCGCTCGCTCCTCATGCCCGGTGGTGATGAACGAGCATTCGATCATCAGCACCTCGGATTGATAGAGCTCGTCGTTCGTCTCGAGGATGCCGCGATCGGTATCGCCCGTGTAGAACAGCATCGACCGCCGCCACTCCTCGGTCACACTCACACCGTTCCGCCGCAGCTCCATGATCTCGTGCTCATCGCACCCGGCGAATTCGTCGCGCAGCCGGTGCCGCAGCTCGATGACTTCGTACGCGTTCGCCGCCACGCGATGCGTGGCCCGATGCACGCGAACCTCGTGCGTTTTGCCAAGCCGCACGACGTCGCCGGCCGCGAGTCCGATGACTTCGACCTCGTCGAATGTCGCGCCGGTAATCCGCTCGTAGAGCGTCATGATCTCGCGCATCCCCTCGGCCGCATCCGCGGGCACGTACACGCGCCCGCCGGTCATCCGATGCAGCTGCCGCTGTCCCGCATAGAACGGAATGCCGACCGCATGATCGAGGTGGGCGTGCGTAACGAAGATGTCCGAGGTTCCGATGAGCTGATCGGGACAACGTCCGATATCGAAGGCCGCGTTCAGCTCGCGAACGCGAAACCAGGTTTCGTGGCCGGCACGGGATTGCCCTTCGATCGAGAGGTGCGGGGTGTTGATGGTGACGAGATCCATTGAAGGGTAAAGAGTAGAACGGTTTCACGCGGAGACGCGGAGAGGCGGAGAAAGGCAAGAGAAAACCGCTCCGCCTCTAACTCCGCTCCCTCCGCCACTCCGCGATCCCCGCGCGAACCGTCTCCCCTTACAATCCGCCGCCCATGTCCGAAGTCATCACCGACCTTGAATCGCTAGAAGCCCTCGCGCCAGCGTGGATTGAGCTCTGCCGCAAGAGCGAGGTCACGCCCTTCCAAACCCCGATGTGGCTCCTTCCCTGGTGGCGGAACTTCGGATCGAATGATCTGTCGGTCATCGTGTCGCGCGAAGGCGAACGCGTCGACGCCATCGCCCCGCTCTACATCCTTCGCGATGACGAATCGGACGAATCACTCGGCATGTTTCTCGGCACCGGCATCAGCGACTATCTCGACGTCGTCGGCGACGCCAAGCTCATCATCGATGAGATGTCCAGACTCAATTGCCAGCTGTGGGATCTGCAACAACTGCAGCCGTCGTCATCGATGCTGACTGCGCCGCTGCCGGACGGCTTTTCCGAGAACGTCGAAGATCAGGAGGCTTGTCCGGTCCTGCCGCTCTTCGGCAAAACCTTCGAGAACCTCGGGTCCACCCATTTTCAGAAAAAGCTCCGCTACTACCGCCGCGCGCTGGAACGCACCGGCGAGGTGCGCATCGAAACGCCGGCGGCGGAAACGCTGGACGATCTGCTGACCGCACTCTTCGATCTCCATGCCGCCCGATGGAAACGCCGCAATCTTCCGGGCGTCCTGGCGGATGACGCCAGTCAGGCCTTTCATCGCGATGCGGCCCGCCGCATGCTCGACGCGGGGATGCTGCGCATGTACGCCACGCGGATCGACGATCGCATCGTCGCGGTGTTCTACGGCTTCGCGCTCAATGGGATCGTTTACTACTACCTCAGCGGCTACGATCCCGGCCTCGAGAAACTGAGCATCGGCACGATCCTCGTCGCGCACGCCATCGAGCAAGCCGTCCACGACGGCGCCACCGCCTTCGACTTTTTGCGCGGCGCCGAGGAGTACAAATACGCGTGGGGCGCAACGGATCGGATGAACCGCCGCCGGCAGCTATTCAAGGGATGACGGTGGTGCCGTAACGCATTCGCGCGGCCGTTGACGCAACGCGGAACCGTCGCCGGATGGCGACACGGAGGGTAGCCGGTGGTCGCGCGCGAAGCGCGAGACCACCGGAACACGGACACGCCCGATTTTCCGACCGCGGCAGCGGTCGCGGAGGGAATTCACGCCGCCTGGTATTTGATCCGCGACCCCGCCGGGGTCGATTCCCATCGCGTACACGTTACCGGTGGTCTCGCGCTTCGCGCGCGACCACCGGCTACCTTACGAGACGCCATCCGGCGTCGGGGTTCGCGCGAATTTCGAATGCGGCGCGAACACGGGGCGTGACCGCGTCGCGGACATCCCGCATCGGGTTCGCCTTCATTTCGGATGCGCGCGCGTCGTTCCTAATCCCGCGGGAAACTCTGCGAGTACAACACCGCGTTCAGGAACAGCGGCAGCGTTCCCCGCCAGAAGAGGCGGAAGTGCGGTTCGTCGGCGAAGGTGATGACCTGGCCGCGTCCGTAGGGTTCGCTGACGAGGTAGATCGAGCCTTTGAGGCGGTCGATCGATTCGTTCCATGCAACGCCGGCCACCAGCGGCTTCTCCTTCGTGATGGTGACGATGTTGTCGACGGCGTGGCTGACCGGAAGGAACGCGGCCGAGCCTTCGATGAGCACGTTCGGACTGCGGGGAACGCCGAAGGTGAGGTACGAGCGGTCGTTCATGGCCGTGCGGAAGGTCGCGCCGGGGACGCGGTAGTCGTTGTAGAGCTCGGGCGTGGACGGCGATTTGTCCTTGTCGTCGTCTTTTTTCTTCGGCGCTTCCCACGGCTTGAGCTTCGAGATCTCAACGTCTTTCTCGCGCAGGAAACTGCTCGCGCCTTTGATCACCACGAGGGTGCCGCCGCCGTTGAGCCACGACTTCAGCTTCTCGGCGTTCTTGCCGAAGCGGTCGCCGTACTCGCCGTCGGGAAGGACGATCACGCCGTACTTCGAGAGGTCGGTGTTGCGCAGCGACTCGACGGAAAGGTTCGTGTGCGGCAGCGGCGTATCGACGTCGAGCGTGTGCCAGAGCATGCCGTAGGACGTGGCGCTCACGCGCGGTCCGCCGACGAGGGCGATGCGCGGATCCTTGATGAAGTGGATCTTCGACGAACCGAAGCTCGTGGCGCCCGTCCAGCCGGAATCGATCGGCGTGATGACGGCGCCGGTGTCGCGGATGACGCGCTCCAGCGACGCGTCGAGATCGGACTTGTTGTTGCCTTTCAGCACGACCACCGACCCTCGCGCGAAGTTGTGATCGTTCACGTTGATCACATCTTCGCTGACGTTGAAGCGGATCGAGTCATGAAGCATGCGGCCGGCGGCGCGATACACATTCGGATCGCCGCCGTCGATCACGTAGCCGTAGCGCGCGGCGCGGAACGCCGGCTGCGCGGCTGCCGCGTACGGATGCGTTTCGCCGGTGATCGGCGCGGTGGTCACGTAGGTATCGACGTTCATCGCCAGCGGCAGAGACCACGAGGTGAGGTCGTAGAACTCGTCCGGTTCGTCCGCGTGCGCGCGTTTCTGCTGCTCCTCGACGTACCCCTTCGTGAAGACCGGCGAGCGCTCCAACAGCGTCTGCGCGAGTCCGCCGAGCGGCTGGCGGGTGTTGATGACGACCGTGCCGGTCGGGAAGAGATGCGTGTCGGCCGTGTCGCTGTCGATGCGCGACGCTTTGATCGTCATCGGCGCCGAGAGTTGCGACATCGCGATCGACTGGCGTTCCAGCATCTCGATCAACGGCCGGAAATTCGGCGAGTCGGGCTGGAGCAGATAGACGTTTGACCCCGACGCCACCTGCTTGCGCATCATTTCGTAGGTGTATTGCAGCAACCCTTCGCGATTCTCCGAGGCCGTGCGCAGCGTGGCCATGGCGGTGGTGTAGTGGCGGGCGATGCGGTCGGCCAGCGTGTAGACCGTGGTGTCGTCGCGCATGATGGCCGATCCGGCGCGGCTGTGGCCGGCCACTTCGTACGTCATTCCGATCGCGCCGTGCAGCGACGGCCAGGAGTCGCCGTAGCCGGGATAGAAGAGGTCGAACTCTTCGCCGGTGAAGAACGTCCATCCCTTTTTCGTGAACGCTTCGGCGTCGGCGCGGCCGAATTTTTCCAGCCACGTATCGACGTCCTTCGGCAGGTTCGCGTTGACCGGCCGCGCGTCGGGCGGGAAAAAGTACGACGACTGATAGCCCATCTCGTGGAAATCGACGAACACCTGCGGATTCCACTTGCGGTACTCGGCCACGCGCGCGCGGACCTCGCGCTGCGACGACCACGCCCAGTCGCGGTTCATGTCGATGAGGTAGTGATTGAAGCGTCCGCCGGGCCATGGCTCGTTGTGCTCGAAGGCGTCGGGATTCGGATCGGGCTCTTCGCCCCGCGTGCGGATGAACCACGAAATGTAGCGCTCGCGGCCGTCGGGATTGAGCAGCGGATCGATGAGGACGACCAGGTTGTCGAGCAGCGGCGCCGAGTTCGGATCGGTGAGCAGCGTGTGCGCGACTTCCATCGACACCTCGGCTGACGACGACTCGTTGCCGTGAACGCCGAAGGCTAGCCATGCGATGGCGGGCGTGCTCTTCGCGATCTCGTTCGCGCGCGTTTGCGTCGTCGCGTTCGGATCGGTGAGCGCGGCCACATTCGCGCGGATCGAATCGAGCGCGGCACGGTTTTTCGGCGACGTGATCACGGCCAGCATCAGCGGGCGATGCTCGTACGTTTCGCCGAACTGCTGCATCGTGATCAGATTCGACCGCGTCGTCAGCAGGTGGAAATAGTCGAGGATGCGCGCGTGCGGCGTGAAGCGGTCGCCG
>JAFAOU010000060.1 GCA_019247495.1 Acidobacteriota bacterium | reverse complement strand
TTTCTCTTGCCATTTTTCCCGCGACGGCTCAATCTTATTTCGCGTCGTCCAAGACGTCCGAAAAATCAGGTGACCCCGCTGCGAAGCCTTTTCGCCGCTGTCTTATTTGTGCTGGCCGTCTATCCGGCTGCAGCGCAGGAGCTTGTTTCGACCCGCTGCCGCGAATCCGAGGTCGTGATCGACACCACGCATAACGCCGCCACGCTCGAAGGATGCGGCGATCCGGCCGCCGCGAATCTCTTGTGGCACCTCGATCGGATCGATCAGCGCGACGGCATCCTCGACGGCGAGTATCGCCGCCATGATGCGGGCCGAGGCGCCGTCGTCTACATCATGGACACCGGCGTGATGGCGGCGCATGCCGAGTTCGCGACGCCGGCCGGCAGCCGCGTCATCGCCGGATTCGACGCCACGCAGGCGGTCACCGTGGGCATGTCGGCGTGCACCAGTCCGAACAAGGCGCTGATGCCGTGCTTCTCGACGCCGGGGGAATTGACCGGCGCGTCGCACGGGACGAGCGTCGCCTCGCTCGTGGCCGGACAGAACGTCGGCGTCGCTCCCGAAGCGCTCATCGTCAGCGTGCGCGTGATGAACGAGTCCGCGCTGGCCACGACGCGCACGTATCTCGATGGTCTGAACGACATCGTTCGCCACGCCTGGGATCCGTCCACGCCGCAATTTCACACCGCTGTCGTCAACATCAGCGGCTGGGTGCTGGAGAAGTTGAACGCGAATCGCGACGATGCGCCGGTGACGTTTGCGGCGGTCGAGCGGAAGATCCGCGAGATGATCGGCGGCGTCGATGCACTCGGCCATCCCGACGCGAACGGCAAGCGATTCCTGTTCGTAGTGGCCGGCAACAACGTCGACAATGGCTGCGGCCGCGCCGGAATCGTCGATCGTTTCCCGGCCACCCTCGGCAAGGATCTCGACGGCCTCATCACCGTCGGCGGTATGACCTCGGACAACAGCTGGTGGCCCGGCGCCTGCCACGGCGGCCTCGAAATCCTGGCACCATCGCAGGGGATTTTCAGCGCCTCGATCACCGCCACGAATCACTACCGCGGTACGAAGCCGAACCTTCGCTCCGGCACTTCGTTCGCGGCGCCGATCATCTCCGGCATCGCCGCGCGCCTGCTGGGCGAGCGCCCGAACCTGACGCCGGCGGAGCTCGAAGCGATCATCACCTCGACGCCGTCGCGCATCGTGAATCCCGACGCCAGCCGCGCCGACGGCAAGGTCGCCTTCGTGCAGGACGCGCCGGCGGCCATGACCGCATCACACGCGATCGCGACCTCGGTGACGCGGCTGGAGCCGTAGCGTCCGTGCTTCAATGCGCGGGCGCCGCGCCCCACAATTCCTTCAACCTCTGATCGCGTCCGCAGTTGAAGCGGTAGAACTTGTATCGCAGTGGATTCTTTTTGTAATAGTCCTGGTGGTACTCCTCGGCGCGATAGAACGTCGCCGCGGGAAGGATGTCGGTGAAGACGTCGTGATGAAACTTCACGCCAACTGCCTGCTTCGACGCCTCAGCCAGCCGCTTTTGCTCGGCGTCGTGCACGAAAATCGCCGTCCGATACTGCCCGCCGTGATCGCAGAACTGACCTGAGTTATCGAGCGGATCGACGTTGTGCCAGAAGACGTCGAGCAACTGCTGATACGAAATCTGCGACGGGTCGTAAACGATCTCCACGGACTCGCGATGTCCGGTGTACCCGTCCGAAACCTGTTCGTAGGTCGGCTTGTCCACGCGCCCGCCGGTGTAGCCGGACGTGACCGAGACGACGCCCTTCAAACGCTCGAACGGCGGCTCCATGCACCAGAAGCAACCGCCCGCAAAGGTGGCGACCGCTCGGCGCGGGGCGGGGGCGGCGGCGATGAGGGCGAGCGCGGCGAGGAGGAGGATGCGTTTCATGTGTGGAATGCATTTCACCACAGAGGCACAGAGGACACAGAGAAGCGTTCTCTGTGCTCTCTGTGTCTCTGTGGTGATAAGCCTTCGAGGCGCCCGCGCGCATCTGCTAATCTCCGCGCCCACGTGTCGCGCTCGCGTCTGCTTCCGCTGACAGGCATCATCGCCGCTCTCGCTGCATGGCAGATTGCGTTCGTGCTGCGCCCGTCCTCGCTCATCCCGGGACCGATTGCCGTCGCACAGGGCATCGGCGAGCTGGCTGTGCGCGGACTGCTCGTCAAATACGTCGTGGCCTCGCTCTTCCGAGTCACGTGGGGCTATCTCGTGGCGCTCGTCATCGCCATCCCGCTCGGACTGGCGTTAGGGATGATGCGCATCGGCGAGATGGCCCTGAATCCGATCCTGCAGATCCTCCGGCCAATCTCGCCTCTGGCCTGGATTCCGATCGCCATCCTCTGGTTCGGCGTCGGCGACGTCTCCGCGATCTTTCTGATCTTCCTGGCCAGCCTGCTGCCGATGACGGTTGCCACGATGAACGCCGTGCACAACATCGATCCGGTCCACCTCGCTGCCGCGCGCAACTTCGGAATCCCGCTGCGCGCGCGCATGCGCGACGTGCTCATTCCGGCCATCCTCCCGCAGCTCATCGTGGCCATGCGCATCACGCTCGGCGTGGCCTGGCTGGTGGTCGTGGCCGCGGAGATGATCGCCGTCAACTCCGGCCTCGGCTTCCTCATCGTCGACGCGCGCAACGCCGGCAACCGCTACGATCTCGTCATCGCCGGCATGGTCCTGATCGGCCTCGTCGGCATCGTGCTCGATCTCCTGATGCGCCGCCTGGAGCGGCTTGATTCCGTTCGCTGGGGTTACGCCTCCGAGTGAAAGTCCAGTTCAGCGATGTCTCGATGCGCTTCGGCGCGATGGAGGTTCTTCAGCACGTCACCCTCGGCGCTGAAGAAGGGGAGTTCCTCTGCATCCTAGGCCCGTCGGGTTGCGGCAAGTCGACGCTGCTCAATATCGCCGGTGGCTTTCTCGCGCCGTCGAGCGGCTCGGTGACGATCGACGGTGAGCCGGTCACCGCGCCCGACCGCCGCCGCATCTTCGTCTTCCAGGAACGCGGGGTGTTTCCGTGGCTGACCGTCGAAGGAAACATCGGATTTGGATTGTTCGATATGTCCGCCGGCGACCGTCAGGCGCGTGTTTCACAGTACATCGACCTGGTCGGATTGAGGGGATTCGAAAAATCGTACCCGCGCGAGCTCTCCGGCGGGATGAAACAGCGCGTCGAAGTGGCGCGCGCACTGGCCGTGAATCCCGACGTCCTCTTCCTCGACGAACCTTTCGGTGCGCTCGATTCGATTACACGGCTCCAGATGCGCAGCGAATTATTGAGAATCTGGCGCGCGGAGCGAAAGACCGTCCTCTTCGTCACACACGACATTGAAGAATCCGTACAACTCGCCGACCGCGTCGTCGTGATGAGCGCCCGGCCGGGGAAAATTCGTCGTGTTGTCGACATCGACATTCCCCATCCACGCGATCTCTCCTCGCGGCGCTATATCGAATTACGCGATCTCATTTTTGGCGAGATCGGATTGGCGCATCAGGTATGAAAACTCACCCCAGAGACACAGAGCACGCAGAGAAAGCTCTCTCTGCGCCCTCTGTGCCTCTGTGGTTTCAACGCTTTATGCTGCCACTCACCACGGCTGCGATCATCCTCATCCTCTGGTCGATCGCCGTAAGAGCGTCGGGCACAAAGATCTTTCCCACCCCGGCAGCCGTCGCCAAGGCCATCACCACCCTCGCCGAAAAGAGCCTCCTGTGGCACTACATCGCCGACTCGCTCACGCGCGTCTTTGCCGGCTACACCGCGGCCATCGCTGTCGGCATCCCGCTCGGCTTCCTCCTCGGTTGGTACGCTCCATTGGCACGATCGATCAATCCGCTGATCCAGATGCTGCGTCCGATCTCGCCGCTCGCCTGGATGCCGCTGGCCGTGATCTGGTTTGGCGTCAGCAACGCCGCGCCGACCTTCCTGATTTTCCTGGCCTCGCTGTTCCCAATCATCGTCGCGGCCATGAATGGCGTCCGCAACGTCCCGCCCATGTACATTCAGGCCGGCCGCAATTTCGGACTGACTACGCCGCAGTTGATGACGCGGGTCATGATCCCCGCCGTCCTGCCGCGCATCATCGTCGGCCTGCGCCTGGCCTTCGGCATCGCCTGGGTCGTCCTCGTCGCCGCCGAAATGATCGCCGTCGACTCCGGACTCGGATACTTAATCATCGACGCCCGCAACGCCGGCAAACGCTACGACCTCGTTGTCGCCGGAATGCTGATGATTGGATTGATTGGATTGTTGCTGGATACAGGCATTCGAAAAATCGAGCAGTGGATTAGTGATTAATCCACTACACAGAAAGGAGGCCCAAAATCAAGAAACTAACCCTCGCCGTCACCACCTGGCTCCTCGCCATCACCGGCGCGCATTTCGCGCTCAACGTGAACTGGCAGGTGTTGATGAACGACCGGTTGCCTGAGGCAGACCGCAAGCTCAATGTCGCGTATATCCCCGTAACGTGACATCTCGCTTGCCCGGTCACCGACTACATCTCCGCCTACTCACAGTCCGGACATCTCTTCATCCCGCGCATGTTTCAGGGCTTTCCTGAAATCAAAGAAGCGCTGATGTCCAACAAGATGCAGGCGGCGTTCATGGTCGCGCCGATGGCAATCGCCCTGCGGGCTCAGGGCGTTCCGGTGAAGATCGTTTACCTCGGCCACCGCTACGGTTCGGCCGTGGTCGTCCGCAGCGACGGCCCTGTCCATCGTGTGTCCGATCTGCGCGGCCGCATCATCGCCATCCCCAGCCGTTTCTCCGACGAGCGCCTGATCGTTTTCCGCGCCCTGCAGGCGAACGGGATGGACGCGAAGAAAGATCTGCGGATGGTCGAGATGGCCCCGCCCGACGTCGCCGGCGCCTTAGCCGCCAGCGCCATTGATGCGTTCTCGATGGGGGAGCCGTATCCGTCGCAAGCCGAGATGGCCGGTTTCGGCCGCGTGCTGTTCCACGCGCGCGAGTACTGGCCTGACTACATCTCGTGCGTCCTCGTCGTCCGCCAGGACATGATCGACAAGCGTCCCGACGCCGTGCAGACGCTCGTCGACGGCGTGGCGAGATCGGGACTCTGGCTCGACGAAAAAGAACGCGCCAAACGCCACCGCCTCCACGCCGCCGATTTCGTCGGCCGCTTCTACTACCACCAGGACCCCAAGCTCCTGCGCTGGGCGCTCACGAATCCGATCGATCGCGTCAAGTACGAGCCGCTCTCGCCACGCCGCGGCGACTTTGAAACGATCGTCAACCTGATGGTGCAGACCGGCGTGCTCGATCACGCCATCCCCTTCGAAGACTTCGTCGACACCAGATTCGCCGAAGGCGCCCACGGCATGACGCCGTGGAAGTACGAAGCCGGCGACGATCGCGCGCAGTAGGCCATCGCGAGCCGGAGCGCCCGGCGGCCGGAGGTAGATCCGGCATCAGGTTGGCAATCGAATCCACCGCTTCTGCTATCGTTGCAAATCTCAAATAGGGAGGTTGACGTCCTTGGCGAAAATCACTGCGGAGTACATTTGGATCGATGGGCAGAAGCCGACGGCGAAGCTTCGTTCGAAGACGAAGATTCTCGACGGCGCAAAGTCGCTTGCGGACATCCCGGAGTGGGGCTACGACGGCTCCAGCACCGAGCAGGCCACGGGACATTTCAGCGATTTGCTTTTACGTCCCGTGAAAATGGTCCCCGACCCATTGCACCGCGAGGGCGACGTGCTCGTCCTCTGCGAGGTGCTCAATCCGGATGGCACCGTCCATCCGAGCAACACGCGCGCGTTCCTGCGGCAGGTGGCCGAGCAGTACAAGGATCACGACGCGTGGTTCGGCATCGAGCAGGAGTACACCTTCTTCGAAGGCAACCGTCCGCTCGGCTGGCCCGATCACGGATTTCCCGCGCCGCAGGGCGGCTACTACTGCGGCGTTGGCGCGGATGAAGTCTTCGGCCGTGACGTCGTCGAAGCGCACGCTGATGCCTGCATGCGCGCCGGAATCCATATCGTCGGCACGAACGCCGAGGTCATGCCGGGGCAGTGGGAGTTCCAGATCGGAGCGCTGCCGGCGCCCGACATAGCCGACGAGCTCTGGCTCGCTCGCTGGCTCCTGTACCGCATCGGCGAAGAGTTCGGCGTCAGTGCCACCCTCTATCCGAAGCCGGTCAAGGGCGACTGGAACGGCGCCGGCGCGCACACGAACTTCTCGACGAAAGCGACGCGTGCCGAGGGGGGGATGAAGGTGATCGAGGAGGCGATGAAGAAACTCGAACGCCGCCACGACGCTCACATCAAAGTCTACGGCGCGCACAACGAAGAGCGGCTGACCGGGTTGCACGAAACTGCGCCGATCCACGCCTTCCGCTACGGCATCAGCGACCGCGGCGCCTCGGTGCGCATCCCGATGGCCACGGCCAATCAGGGATACGGATACTTCGAAGACCGCCGCCCCGCCGCGAACATGGATCCCTATCAGGTCTGCGCGCTTTTGATTGAAACCGTCTGCGGTCCCTAACGTCATAGACTGCGGCAGCCGGTTGAGAACACCGGCTGCCGCGTAACGCTAATGATCGAACTGCTGCTCAACGCTGTCTGGCTGACCATCGTCGCCGCCGCCTTCGCGGTGGTGCCGCGCCGCTCCAGCCGCGCCACGCTGGGCATCGCGTGCATCCTGGTCCTGCTCTTCCCGATCATCTCCGTCTCCGACGATCTCGCGCTCGACGGCAACTCGCTCGAAGAAGCGCTGGCGATCATCGTGAGCATGCTGCTGCTGGTCTTCGCGTTCATCGCGGTGGAGCGCGTGCAGCAGGTCATCGCCCCGCCCGCGCTGATTCTCGTCGCCATTCCGTCCGATCCCCGCTCTCCTCCTCGCGCGTAGCCAGCCGGCCTCGCGCAACGCCGTTCGTCTGAACGCGGCGTTTCTCATCGACTCATGCGTGAACTCCGGCCGTGAAATGGCGGCATCCTCGCGTGCCGGCTCCCCCTGGGCCGGCACACCGGGCTCGGGGGTGTCGCCTTTTGACGGCCGGCTGTGAAATGGCGGCACTCTCGCGCGTCGGCACCCCCTGGCCGACGTCGGGCTGCGAGGGTGCCGCCGTTTGACCGCCGGTTTCGTTCCCTTGATCCGCGAGGTGGCAGCGAATGTGCTGAGGCTGCTTCACGAAAGAGGAGGACTTCTCATGACCAATTTGATCTGGTTTCTGATCATCGGGGCGATCGCGGGTTGGCTGGCTGGATTGCTGATGAAAGGCCGCGGCTTTGGCATCCTCGGCGACATCGTGGTCGGCATCATTGGCGCTGTGCTCGGCGGATGGCTCTTCGGAGTCCTCGGCATCTCAGCCGGCGGCGGTCTGGCGGGCAGCCTGATCGTGGCCTTCATCGGCGCGGTCATTCTGCTGTTCCTGGTGCGGCTGATTAAGCGGGCGTAACGAAATACAGATCCGCTTGCCGGGCGGAGGCGTATCGTCACGTGCATGAGCACAATCGAGACGCCTCAACCGCCCGGCAATAACGGCCTTCCGCTCCTCGGCGAGACGCTGTCATTCGCGAAGAATCCGTTTCGCTTCATCGAAGAACGTCTCGCCACGCACGGCCGCATCTTCCGCTCGCACATCCTCGGCCGGAAGGCTGTGATCGTGGCCGGCCCCGAGGCCGCGGGAGCGTTCATCGATCCGAACGTGATCAAGCGCGAGGGAGCGATGCCGCCGCACGTGCAAGAGCTGTTCGGCGGACGCAGCCTCCCGCTGCTCGACGGCGAGGTTCACAGCGCGCGCAAGAAGCTCGTCAACCAGGCGTTCAATCGCGCCGCGCTGTCCGCGTATTTGCCAATCGTCCAGCAGACGGTCGAGACGTACTTTCACAAATGGCCGGCAGCCGGAGAGATTCGCTGGCTCGACGAACTGAAGCGACTGGCCATCGAAGTGATTTGCACGACGGTGATGGGAATGCCGCCGGGCAACGAGATGGACGCGCTGCGCACCGACTACGGCATCCTCACCGACGGCTTCGCGACGCTGCCCATCAACGTTCCCGGCACGCGCTATCGCAAGGCGCTGCAGGCGCGCGACCGCATCCTTGCCGTTCTTCGCCGTCTCGTCCGCGAGCGCCGTCAGACGCCGACGAACGATGGGCTCTCGCGCATGCTCACCGCGGCAACAACGTCGAATGCGAATCTGTCCGATGACGACGCCGCGCTGGAACTGCATCACATCGTCATCGCCGGCTTCATCGTCTACGCCGAGCTCGGATCGATCGTGCAGCAACTGACGGCGCATCCTGACGTCCGCGCCAAACTCGCGGCGGAAATCGCGTCGAAGGCGCCGGACGGCCCCCTTTCCATCGAGACGCTGATGACGATGCCGTATCTGCTGCAGGTCGTGAACGAGGTCAAGCGGCTCTGTCCGATCGTGCCGGCCGTCTTCGGCAAAACGAAAGCGCCGCTGCATTTCGATGGCTACTCCGTCCCGGCAGGTTGGATGGTGGTGTGGCCGGTGACGCCGAGTCATGTCGCGCAAAGCGCGTACACGAATCCGACAGCGTTCGATCCCGACCGTTTCTCGCCCGAACGTGCCGAGGACAAACGCCACGAGCACGCCTTCGCGCCGCAGGGTGCGGGACCGGCGATGGGCCACCGCTGCCCCGGCCTCGACTTCGCGACGTACATCATGGAAGTCGTCGCCGTCGTGCTGCTGCGCGGCTACACATGGGAACTGCCGCCGCAGAACTACGAAGTCGATTTCAGCAAGACGCCGCCGGAAGCAAAGGACGCACTGCGGGCGAGGGTGAGCGCGAAGTAGACTTCGCGCCATGACCGTTCCCGTACTCACGATTCCCGGCCTCTGGAACTCCGGCCCGGAGCATTGGCAGACGTATTGGGAAGCGCGGCATCCGTCCTTTCATCGCGTGCAGCAGCGCGATTTTGAGCGTCCCGATCGCTCGGAGTGGGTCGCCAATCTGGAGATGGCCGTCACCGATTGCGCCAGGCCTCCCGTGCTCGCGGCGCACAGCCTCGGCTGCTCGCTCGTCGCGCAATGGGCCGAGGATTGCGGAGGGCAGGGAGTGCTCGGCGCGTTCCTCGTTGCCCCGAGCGATGTCGAGCATCCCGACTATCCGATCGAGGGACGCAGCTTCTCGTACATGCCGCTATCCCGTCTTCCTTTTCCGAGCATCGTCGTCGCCAGCACGAACGATCAGTACGTGAGCGTCGAGCGAGCGCGCCAGTTCGCCGATGCGTGGGGCAGCCGCCTCGTTTTCATCGCCGACGCCGGCCACATCAACGGCGCCTCGGGTCACGGTCCATGGCCGGAAGGCGAGAAGATGCTGTTCGACTTCTGCGCGACGTTGTCATCCTGAGCCGCCGGAGGCGTGGAGCGCGAAGCGCGGAGCGCCGGAGGACGGTCGAAGGACCCCCCGCCTGATAACCAAGGCGGCGGCAATTCGCATGGCAAGCATCAGGGGCTCCTTCGACCGTCCTACGCGACTCCGCGCTTCGCGCTACGTCGCTCCGGCGGCTCAGGATGACAGGTCACCACACCACGCACCGCTTCGCGCGCACCATCGCCGAATCGGCTTTACATCCGAAGGCCTGCGCAAACTCGGGGAGGTTCGACAGCGGTCCGATCACGCGGTATTTGCCGATCGGATGCGGGTCGCCCTGCACCATCAGGCGTTGTGTCTCCGGGCGGACTTCGTCGCCGCGAAACTGGCCCCAGGCGATGAAGAATTGCTGCGCCGGCGTCAGCCCGTCGATCACCGCGGCGGGACGGGTCTGCTGCGCTTTTTGAAATGCGAGCCAGGCGATCTTCGCCCCGGCGAGGTCGCCGATCGACTCGCCGAGGACCAGTTGGCCGTTGTGATGGATTCCGGGTTCGATGAAGTAGCTGTCGAATTGATCCGACACGCACGCCGTCCGATCGTGAAACTGTTTTAAATCCTCCGGCGTCCACCAGTTTTTCAGACGTCCCTGTGCGTCGTACTTCGCGCCCTGATCGTCGAAGCCATGGCTGATCTCGTGACCGATCACGACGCCGATCGCGCCGTAGTTGATCGCGTCAGCCGCGTGGACGTCGAACGCCGGCGGCGTCAGGATTCCGGCGGGAAAGACGATCTCGTTGAGCGCCGGGTTGTAGTACGCGTTCGACGTCGGCGGCGTCATGCCCCATCGTCCGCGGTCGGCGGGTTTGCCCACGCGCGCGAGGTCGTCCGCGGTGCCGAACTTCAGTCCGGCCACGACGTTTTCCCAATGCGACGACGGCGAGATTGCGACGCTGCTGTAGTCCGTCCATTTGTCGGGATAGCCGACCTTCGGATTGAACGTGGACAACTTTTCCAGCGCGCGCGCCTTGGTGGCGGGAGTCATCCAGTCGAGCGCGCGGATGGTGTCGCCCATCGCCGACAGCAGATTCTTCACCAGCTCCTGCATCCGCGCCTTGGCCTCGGGCGGAAAATAGCGTTCGACGTAACGCTGCCCGAGCGCTTCGCCGAGGAGCGCGTCGTCGGCTTCGACGCAGAGCTTCCAGCGCGGCTTCATCTCCTTCGATCCGCCGAGGTATTTGCCGTAGAACGAGTACTGCTCCTCGGCGATCGGCGCGGAGAGATTGCCAGAGGCCTTGCTGATGACGTTCCAGCGCAGATACGCCTTCCACGTGCTGAGCGGCGTGGAGCGAAGCTCCTTTTCGACCGCGCCCATGTACTCCGGCTGATCGACGTTGAGCTCATCGACGGCGACGCCGTAGTGCTGGAGAAAGCGCGTCCAGTCGAAATGCGGCGTGAACTTCTGCAGCGTGGCCACGGCGTACTTGTGATCGGTGGACGCCGGATCGCGCAGCGCGACGTTGTCCATCTGCGCTGTGGCGAGGCGCGTTTCCATCGCGAAGATCGCGTCCGAGGCCTTCTTCGCGGCGGCGTGGCTCGAGCCGGTCAGCTCGAACATCTTCGTGACGTGAGCCCGATATTTTTTGCGCGCATCGGCGAAACGCTTCTCGGGTTTGAGGTAGTAGTCGCGATCGGGAAGTCCGAGTCCGGTTGCGGCAACACGCGCGATCACGAAGCCGGGATTGTGGTTGTCATACGTCGACACCATGCCGAACGACGGATAGATCTGAAGGTCATGCAGCTCGGCGAAGACCTTCTGCAGATCGGCGCTCGTGCGGATCGCGTTGATCTCGTTCAGCAGCGGACGGATC
Organism: Acidobacteriota bacterium; assembly: GCA_019247495.1. Classification (GTDB taxonomy): domain Bacteria; phylum Acidobacteriota; class Thermoanaerobaculia; order Gp7-AA8; family Gp7-AA8; genus JADGNZ01. The sequence goes on along the minus strand of JAFAOU010000060.1, from coordinate 26,449 downwards.
GGCTTCGTTCCGAGTGCATCGATGCGCGCCTTATCCATGCACGACGAGTAGAAGTCGCTGATCTGCTGGTCGATCGACCCCTTCGGCCAGTCTGTGCGCTTCGATTCATCATCGAGCAGCGTCCGCAACTGTTCCTTGCTCTGCTCACCCGCGGCCCAGCGACGGCTCCAGCGCTGCATCGACGCCGGAATCGGATTGGCCGCGCGCCAGGCGCCATTCGCGTAATCGTAAAAGTTCGCACAGGCATCGGCCCTGGTGTCGATGTCCTGCATGAAGACGCCGTGTTCGGTCTGCGCGGAGAGGGTGGTGGCGAGGAGGAGAAGAGCGAGCGTCGTCAGTCGCATGGAGAACCAATTTCACCACAGAGGCACAGAGAACACAGAGAAATCCCTCTCTGTGTCCTCTGTGCCTCTGTGGTTTGAAAGGTCCAGCACTCACGGAGCCGCGAAGCGCGCATCGGTTACGAAGTCGCGATCCGTCAGCGAGCGCAGAAACTCCGCGAGGTCCGCGCGATCGCTTGCATCGAGCGACAACTTCCGCGCCACGACGTACCGCTGGATGACGTCGTCGATCGTGGCGATACTCCCGTCGTGCATGTACGGTGCGGTCAGCTCGACATTCCGCAGCGTCGGCACCCGGAACGCCCCCTCGGTGACGCCGTTGCGGACCAGCACCGGCTTCGTCTTCGAATGACCGGCGTAACGCGACTCGCTGCTGAAGTTGAATCCCTGATGGCACTCCGAACATCCCGCGCGTTTGCTGAAAAACAGCCGCATGCCGCGCCATGCCGCGGGAGAGATGGCGTTCGAATCGTCGCCGTAGACGAGGCGATCGTACGGAGAGTTTCCCGAGATCAATGCACGCTCGAAGGCCGCCAACGCACGCGCGATGTTGCGGATTGATACTGGCCGCCGCTGGCCGGGAAACGCGGCGCGGAACAGCGCATCGTCCGATCGAAATCGCGCCACGATCTCTTTCTCGTGTCCGGCCACGCCCAGCTCGATCGGATGCGTGTTGAACATTGGCACGAGCGCCTGCTGCGCGAGCGAGCGAACCTTCGTGCTGTCCCACGTGTAGCTTGCGTTGTAGCCGGCGTTGGTGAGCGTCATGGCGTTGCGCGTGTGCTGCTGCCCGGTCGATCCGACCGCAACCGTTTTGCCGTCGCTGAAGGCGTGGCTCTGCTGATGACAGTCACCGCACGACTGCGTCCCGTTCGCGGACAGCCGCCGGTCATAGAAAAGCCGCCGCCCGAGCGCGAACTTCGTCGGCGTCTGGATGTTGTCCGGCTCCGTCAGCGGAATCGGAAAGCCGCGTGGCAACTGCCAGTCGAACCGCGCGACCTCGGGTGCGGGAACCGGTGCGCTGGCGACGCTGCACGCCGCGGCGGCGATGAACGTCGCCGCGGCGATCAGGAGGCGCCGTTTCACCACGAGCGGAATGTGGAGGCTTGCGCGGTCAGCGGGGCAGTCTGGCCATGGATGATCTGGCGCTCGCCGACCCACTTCGCGAACGCGTCGAGCTGCGCAGCATCGAGTCCGGCCGCATCGGTCTTGCGCGCGGCGACGAAGCTCTTCATCGCGATCAACAACGCGTCCGCTTTGGCGCGGTCGCCGGAGAAGAGCTCGGTGTATGCCTTGCGCGCATCGTCGATCCGATTCAACCCGAGATACGCCTCGGCGCGATATTCGAGCGCGGGAGTGTAGTCGGGCGAGATCGAGAGCGCCTTGTCGTACGCCTCCAGCGATTCCTTGAACTTGCCCATCTTGCGATACGTGAATCCGAGCTCGCTGTACGCCTGGAAAAGCTGCGGATCGTTTTTCACCGCGCGCTCCAGATCGGCGGCGGCGTTCTCGAGACCTTTGTTCAACTTCGCCTGCAGCTTGGCCGCTTTCTGCGGATCGGCGGTCAGCGCGGCCTTCATCTCGTCGTGCGTCTTCGACAACCCGTCGATGCGGCGTTCGGCGTTGTTGAAGTAGTCGACAGCCTGATCGTGCGGAGACTTCGACTGCATGCTCGGCATCGGCGACGACCCCATCCCGCCTCCCGGCCCCGAGGCCAGAACGGGTAGGGCAAGTAGTGAAAACAAAGCGATCGCGGTAGCTGCTCGTTTCATGGACTTCCTCCTGTGCGGAGGATTATGAACCCAGCTTGTGCAACCGCAACTTTGGCGAAGTCAGGAATCTGTCAGGTTGTCATCAGTCCGGCCGTGCCGGCTAGAACTTGACGAGCAGCGCCGCAAAAATCGCGCTGTCGCCCTTCTTGATGCCGATCGACGGCGGCTTCGTCTTGTAGTCGTACACGTACGCGAGCTTCAATTCCAGCCGCGTGGCCACGGTCGTCGTCAGTCCGGCGTCGAAGTGATAGAAGGCATCGCCGAAGTCGTTCGTCTTCCAGATCGCGGTCAGTTTCTGCGTGAACTTGCTGGTCGGCGACAATTTCCAGTCGAAGTTTTCGCCGGCCTTGGCTGCGCCGCCGCTCGATCGGCCGAATCCCGAATTGCTCTCGAGCTCCGCGCCGAGGGCCGCGTCGACGGTGAGATTGCGCGCGTCGCTACGGATGATGCGATAGCCGCCACCGGCTAGCGGCGCGACCAGGTAATTCACTCCCTTGAACGGATCGCGCAAATACGACACCTCGGCGAACGCAAACGTCCGGTCGGATAGCGCGTACTCGCCGCGGGCATCCATCGAGGTCTTATCGACCTGCGTCTCGCCATTGGAATCGCCGCGCAGGTAGAGCGCGTCGGCCTTGAAAACGAACTTCGTCTTCGGGTCGTACTTCGTGGCGAAGGCGAGGTTGTAATTCTTCGTGTCAGTGTTCCCGCTTGTGATCGCGAGGCCGGCGCCGATGCTCGACGTCCACGGTTTTGGCGGCGGATCAGCGGCGAAGATCGTTGTCGCGAATGTCGTGAGAAGAATTGCGAAAGCGGTTCGTTTCATCGAAACGCCGAAAGAAGCAAAGGTCGAGCCCGTCGGACATCCCGGGAATCGGAGTCACCCTTGAACTTTCGGATTCAGGCAGACGACGGGCATTTCGGAATCCAGCGTATTCAGGTGCGCCAGCAGGCGTGCTCGAAGTTCGTCCTGCGTACCCGAGGTGTCGAGTGAGAGGATCTCGCAAGCGATGCGAAGCTGCTCAACGCTCGTGACAGGATTCTCCGCATACCGCAGCGCTTCGGATAGAAATGGCATGACGTCACCGCCCCTCGTGTGTGCGCCTCTCAGCTCGCCCGCTTGCGGGACGCCGGCTTCTTCTGACCATTCTGCCGCGCACGCTCTTCATTGATGCGGTCTGCAAGGAAGACCTTGAGCAACGACTGGTAAGGAACATCTCTTTGGTTCGCAAGCAGTTTGAGCTCTGCGATCATCGACTCCGGCAACCGAAGAGAAATGGTCCGAAGCGTCGGCCGAAAGTTCGGCAGGGTGATCCGCTGCGCCTTGGACCAATCGACGTACTCCGTCGAATCCGCCTTGCCCCAGAACTCACGCTCCGCGTCTTCATCCTTGAACGTTGGTATCTTCTTTCGAGGTTTCATACGATCTCCGCTCGCGCGCATTCATATCCCGCGCCGTTATCGGCCGAACGAGATTGCCGCGTACCGTAAACGCAACAAACAGCCACCGCCCGCGGTTCGTCTGACCGAGGGCGAAGTATCTGGCCTCGCTCCTGGAATGCCCCGTATCGGTCCCGAACGCGATCGGTTGGTTGAGAAAGATTTCTTCGATCTCCCAATCCGTGACGCGATGCTTGGTCCAGTTCTTACCGATATTCCCATCGTCCCAGTCGCAACCTTCCCACGAGGAAGGGTCGAGGTTGGCCACAGGGCCACGTATATCGTAGACGTATACAGATCGTCAAGGCGTGTCGGTAGGCGGCGGCTCGCTCGGCCGTACTGAGAAGACCCTCCGCAGATTACGCAGATTTACGCAGAGGGAAACGCCGGTTTCAATCTGCGTCTCTCTGCGGATAAATGGCTGCAATCACTGCGGCAGTACCATTCATCGCTGTGATCTCGACTCAAACGCAATTCGGCGGAGATGCGGTCCGCATCTTTGCCGCGAACGATCGGATCAACCAGCTTCTGATCGAACATCTCGACCCCGCCGCGTGGGCATCGAAACCACCGGGCAAGGTTCGCACGATTGCGGCGATCTTCACGCACATGCACAACGTCCGCGCGAAGTGGGTCAGGCTCACGGCTCCGCATCTGAAAGTTCCGCGGCTGCTTAACCGCGCACGATGCACGCCCGCTGAGGCGCGCGCCGGACTGGCAGAAAGCGCAGCCCGATGTGCGGAGATGCTCGCGGACGCCGGCGAGGGACGCATCGAGACGTTTCGCAGAGATGGCTGGGCTCCGCCATGGCCGGTTGGGTGGGAAATGCTGGCGTACATGCTTTCGCACGAAGCCCACCACCGCGGCCAGGTGTGCATGCTCGCGCACCAGCTCGGATTTCCGTTGCCGAAGAAAGTGACATCGCGCCTCTGGAGTTGGGAAACTCTGATCCGCAGATGACGCAGATTTCCACGGATAAAGGCGCTGAGATCTCACCCGATCGCGGGCTCGAGGGTAATCTCGAGTTGCGCGTCGCGGTGCGCGGCGATATCGACGTTCGGGTAGCGGGCTGTCGAGAACCCTTCCAGTTCAGCCCTGATTTGATATCTCCCGGGCTGAAGGCCAATAAACCTGAAGTGACCCTCGGCGTCCGTAACCTGAACCTGCGGCAACCCCTGGCCACTGAGCGTAACGGTGACGCCCGGAAGGCCAGTTCCGTGAGCGTCGACAACGCTTCCGTACAAGTTGCCCATCATCATCTCCTCGCTTGATGAAATGTGCGCCGATGCTACGGGCCTCGTCGATGCCTGTCAAAGACAGCCTGTCGGCTCTCCGGATCGCACGTCAAGGCCACGATAAACTCCAAGCGTGATCGAACAACTGGCCTTGCCAGTCAGCGATGACGACATCGAGGGTCTGGCTCTCCTTCTGCTCGACGCCACTGCCTCCGGCGCCTCGGTGGGCTTCCTCGACTCGACGACGCTGGAACTCGCGATCGAGTGGTGGCGCCGGAGCATCTCCCAAGCGGATGAACGCGCCATCTTTCTTGTCGCTCGTGATGGGAGGGGGATTGCAGGCACCGTTCAACTCCGTCCTGCGCCGATGCCGAATCAGCCGCACCGCGCGGACGTCGCCAAGCTTCTCGTCCATCGGCGCGCACGCGGCAAGGGACTCGGCAGGATGCTGATGGAGGAGATCGAACGGCGCGCGCGATCGGACGGCTTCACGCTGCTGACGCTCGACACGAAGCGTGGTGACGCAGCGGAGTCGTTGTATCGGCGGGTTGGATGGATCGAGGTGGGCGTGATTCCGGGCTACGCATTGAATCCGGATGGCTCGCTCTGCGACACGGTCATCTTCTACAAAGAAACGTAGGCCGGCACACGTATGCGTGTGCCGGCCTGTGAAAGACGTTAGTGCGCGACGGTGACTTGCGTGGTCTTCGTGCTCGTGTGGCCGCCGCCGTCGGTGCAGGTGACGGTAATCGTGTAGACGCGGCCGCTGCCGGTGCCGGAACGTTCGGCGCGCAGGTTGACGTGGTGCGCGTCGACGATCTGCCAGTCGGGCGACGTGTCGCCGTCGCCGAGACCGTTGACCGGCTCATTGCTGGTGACTGAAGTGATCGCGCACGCGCCGGTTCCGCAGCCGCCGCTGAGGGTGTAGCTGACAGCGACCGGAACGTACTTGTGGTTCGGCGGCCAGAGCGCATTCGGACTCGCCGTACCGCCGGTGATGACCAGCGGCGGCGCGGTGACGGTGGTCGTCTGCGTCGCGCTGGCGCTGTTGTTCGCGGCGTCGGTGGCCGTCCAGGTGATCGTAGTCGTGCCGAGGGGGAATGGGGCGGCGAGCGGCTGACTGTCGCTGCGCGCGCTGGTGACGGTGACGATCGAGCAGGCGTCGCCCGCGGTCGCGGTGCCGGGATCGATGGTCACGGAACAGGTCGCGCCGGCCACCGCGGTGATGTTTGCCGGCGCGGTGATCGATGGCGGCGTGGCATCGGTCACGGTGATCGTCTGTGTCGCGGTCGCGCTGTTGGCGCTGGTGTCGGTGGCCGTCCAGGTGATCGTGGTGACGCCGATTGGATACGGTGCGCCGAGCGGCTGCGCGTCGCTGCGCGAGCTGGTCACGGTGACGCTGGAGCAGGAGTCGGAGGCGACGGGCGTGCCCGGATCGACGGTGGCGTTGCAACTGGCACCGGCGGTGGTGGCGACGTTTGTGGGCGCGGTGATCGTTGGCGGATTCGCGTCCGTCACCGTCACGTGCTGGATGGCAGCGGCGCTGTTGCCGTGGCCGTCGTTGCCGGTGTAGGTGACGTTGGTCGTTCCGACGGGGAAGACGTTACCGGCCGGGACGCCGCTGCGGACGATGACGACGCAACTGCTGCAGTTGTCGGTCGCGGTGGCGTGGCCGAGTTGCGCATCGCTGACGACGGCGGAGCATGACGGACCGACGGCGACGCTGACCGCCGGCGGCGCAGTGACGACGGGCGCGGTCGTGTCGGATGCACCTGTGGTTAGCAGCACGCTGGTGAAGGCAGTGTTCATGTTCGGCACGATCAGATCGGCCGCACCGTCGCAATTGAGATCGACGGCGGCGATGGCGTTCGGCTGCCAATGCGAGTTGAGGCACGTCGGACCGTAGCCGACGGAAATCGGAAGAATCGCTCCGAAGGTTCCGTCGCCGTTGCCCGGACGCGCGCTCAGGTTGCTGCCGTCGGGCGTGCAGCCGGACTGGTTGGCGGTGACGATGTCGATGTTGCCGTCGCCGTCGAGGTCCGCGAGTGCGACGAAGACGGGGTTCGTGACCACGGTGTTGATCTGGAAACGATTGCGCGTGAACGTGGCGTCGCCGTTGTTGCGCAGCACCGTAACGCCGCGCAGGAAGTTGCCGGCGGTGGTGACGAGATCGATGTCGCCGTCGTGGTCGATGTCGGCGGCCGCGAGGTGCGCGGCGCCGTCAGCGCCCTCGATGGGATCGGGATAAAGAATGTAGGCCGGAGCGCCGAAGGTACCGTTGCCGGCGCCGAGGAAGATGGCGGTCGTGTCGCCCGTGGCCACGGCGAGGTCGAGATGATGATCGCCATTCAGATCGACGGCCACGAGCGCGAGCGGCGAATGCGTGTCGGTGGAAATGACGCTGGCCGCAGCGAAGTGACCGGTTCCGTCGCCGAGGTAGAGGCGCACGCCGTTGGGCGACGTGTTGGAGTCGACGGCCAGGAGATCGAGGTTGCCGTCTTCGTTGACGTCGGCAGCGACGAGACGCGACACGAAGCCGTTGGTGGCGGGACTGTTCGCGGTCGCGAGCGTCGTGAAGGTGCCGGAGGCGTCGTTGTTGTTCAGCAGGATGGAGATGATGTGGCCGACCGGATCGGCGCTGAGTCCGGCCGTGTTGCCGACGGCGAGATCGGGCGCGCCATCGTTGTTGAAGTCGCCCGCGACGATGGCTTGCGGCGCCACGAAGCCGTTGATCGTAGCCAGCGTCGGAAACGATCCGCCGCCGCTTCCGAAACGGACGGTGACGCTGTTCGCGAATTGATCGGCGGTGGCGAAGTCCGCGGCGCAGTCGTTGTTAAAATCCGCGACCGCGATCGCGAACGGTCCCGACCCGCCGGTGAGAATCGTCGGAGGCGGATACGAGATGGCCGCGAACAGCGGTAGGGCGACAAAAAGCACACAGAGGGGGACCATTGATCGATACATGGGGTCTCCTTTTGGTTTGTGGTTGATGAGAGAGAGAGAGAACGGGAATGTAGGTTACGTGGCGGGATGAGGGTGTGATGTTGCGCACGCGCGGATGCGGAGGGGGGACGGTTCACGCGGAGACGCGGAGAGGCGGAGGAAAGTCAGAGGAGGCCAGAGGGTGGTGGGATCTGCGCGTAGTTGACGGGCAACGCTCGTTCACGCGGAGCCGCGGAGCCGCGGAGGGATCACTGCTTTCTCCGCTCCTCCGCGTCTCCGCGTGACCCCGGTCCCTGTAAATCAGTAATCCGCTAGCGCCAGTTTCCCACCCTCCCAAACCCGCCCGAATTCGGCGGTGACCGGCGCGGCGTCCTTCTTCTGTGCGCGCAGGGCGGCGGCGAGGGCGAAGAGCGAGCGGGGATTGTGGGGGTTGCGGGTCAGGTCGGCGCGCAGCACGTTCTCGGCCTCCGACGCGCGACGAGCGCGGAGGAGGGCGGCGCCGAGGGTTTCGCGGGTGGGGTAGAACCAGTCGGTGGGCTCGTCGTAGTCGAGGGTGTCTTCCTGCGCGACCGCTTTCGTGTATTCGGCGATCGCGTCGCGCATGTTGCCGCGGGCTTCGGCGATGCGGCCCGCCAGGACGTGCGTCGCCACTTCGGCGACCGCTTTTTCGGAGTTCTGGAAGAGGCCGGGATCGTCGGGGACGTTCGCGCGGGCGGCTTCGAACGCTTTCTGTTCGGATTCGGCGCCGGCGACGTTGCCCAATTTCGCGAACGCCGAGCCGCGCGCGAAATGGGAGAAGGTCGCCGATAGCGGACCGACGTCGACCGGCTTCGCTTTCAGCACGTCGTTCCAGCGGCCGAAACGGACCAGGAGAAGGAGCGTGCTCGCGGCGGCGTATTCGGCCGGCGGCATTTCCTTGGCCATCATCGTGGCGTTCGCCGCGAACTCGTCAGACATCGTCTTTGCCTCCGCGAAGCGGCCGGACATCGCGTAGGACGCGAGGCCGAACTGGAGATTGTGGTTGTAATACATCGCCGCGTAGATGCCTTCGCCGCCGTGGTTCTTGATGAAGATGCGGTCGGTCGCGGCGGCGTTCGCGTTGGCGCGCGCGGCGCCGGCGTAGTTGCCGGTGCGCTGGTAGATGTGCGCGGGCATGTGCACGAGGTGGCCGGACATCGGCGCCAGCGTCTTGAGGCGGTCAGCGTTGGCGAGCGCGCGTTCGGGATGCGGCGACGCTTCGATGGCGTGAACGTAATAGTGATTCGCGCCGAGGTGATTCGGATTGCGGCGAAGGACCGATTCGAGCGTCGCCACGATCTCAGTCGTCCCTTCGTTCGCCTTGCCGTCGTGCGACCAGAACTTCCAGGGATGGAGATCCATGAGGCTCTCGGCGTAGAGCGTGGCGATGTCGAGATCGTCGGGATATTTCTTCGTGAGCGACTTCATGGCCACGCTGTAGTCGCGGCCGAGCGCTTTCAAATCGGCTTTCGGATCGTTGCTGTATCGCTTCGCGAGCGCTGCGATGAGCGCGCGCTCTTTCGCGGAGGCATCGTGCAGCATCGCAGCGTGGACGTTTTCGTAGGCCTGCTTCTCGCGGTCGGGATCGACGTCCATGTTGATGTTGGGTCCGAGGGCGAGGGCGGCGCCCCAGTAGCCCATCGCCAGATTCGGATCGAGGTGCGTGGCTTGCTGGAAGGACGCCACGGCGGATTCGTGATTGAAGCCGTAGAGATACTTCATCCCCTGATCGAAGAAACGCTGGGCTTGCGCGCTCTTCGTCGAGACCGGCCAGTGGACGTTGCCGAGGCCGGATTCGAGGACGACCGGCTTTGCGGCGGCCGGCGGCATCTCGTGCTGTGCGAATGCCGTGGCGGCGAGGACGAACGAGAGCGCGAGCATGCAGGCGGTACGCATGCCGCTGATTCTAAGCTGGGAACGCGGGCATCTTGCCCGCTGCTGCCGCGCGAATGGAAAAGGGACAGCGGGCAGGATGCCCGCGGTCCCGGGTTTACGTTGCCTTCTGCGTGAACCCTTCGGTCGAGTCGCCCGGTTTGTAGAGCGAGTAGCCTCGGCGGACGCGATTCGGATCGAGGCGCTTGCCGAGTTTTTCGTTCAGGCGGTTCTCGAATCCTTTGATCCCGTTCTGATCGGTGCCGCTGAGGATCGCGACGAACTCGCCGGCGCGGTTGTGGCAGACCACGTCTTCCTGCCGGCAGAGCTGCGCGAGCGAGCGATTCAGTTCGGGGTCGTCGTCATTGGCCTTGAGCCAATAGAGCGCGAACGGCTGATCGAACTTCGAGACCGTGTCGACGTTGCGCTGCATCCGCTCGTTGAACTCCGGGTCAAACTGAACGGTCTCACCGTTCGTCTGCATGACCGGACCCTTGCGCGACGGCGACGCTTCGGCATTCATCAGCGACGACATCTCCTCGGGTGTGATGCTGGTCATGTGCGAGTCGCGCAGATTGAGGCGGCGTCCGCTGCGGCGGATGAGCGCATCGACGCGGGCGCGCAATTCGGCGGGCGTAAACGGCTCTGTGATGAAGTCGTCGGCGCCGGCGCGAAGGTAGAGGACTTTGTCCGCCTGCCGGTTCGCGGACGGCGAGAGGAACGCGATGGACGAACTGGCGTTGCGGGCCAAGTCGAGGATGGCGCTGACCGAGCCCAGCGAACGGGAGGGGGAGACGAGCACGAGGCTCGGCTTCTCGCGCGTGGCGCGCTCGACGCCCGCTTTCAGATCCGACTCCGCCTGCACTAGGTAGTCGCTGCCCAGCGCTTCCTTTACGCGCCGGATCGTATCCGGCTGCGCGCCGAGAATCAGAACGGTGCGGCTGACCGGGGAGGTTTCCTCCCACGGCTTTGTGACGTCGGCGACTTTCTCTCCCTCGCCGCGGTAGTTGATGAGACCGCGGCCGTTGAGGATGCGGTAGTTCGCGGAGAGATTGTCGTTGCTGGCGTAACTGAGTTTCGACAGGCGCATCAGCCGTCCGCCGGTGGCCTGGTCCTGCGAAAGGTCGATGACGCCGAACGCGTTCTGTTCGAGCTGGCGCGTGATCGGATTCAGCTCGGCGCTTTCATCGTGCGAAGCAATCAGCAGCGTCGTGACCGGCAGATCTTCGAGCGCATTGATCAGCGACTGCGTGATCGACAGTGCGAAATGGCTGGAGTACGAGGTGTTGATCAGCGTGTAGACGGGATCGATGACCAGCCGGCGCGCGCCGAGCTTCTTGATGTAATCGCCCAGCTCTTCGACGATGGCCATGACGTCGGCCGGACTCTCGACGAGCTCGAAGTAATGCTGGCTCGGATTCAGAATCGAAAGCTGGCCGCGGCGAACCGATTCATCGATGGCGAATCCGATCGAGTGGGCTTGCGCCATCACGTTCTCCGGCTTCTGGTCGGTGATCAGCACGCCCGGCTCCTGCAGCTCCAGTCCGCGGGTCAGATACTGCAGGCCGAGGAGCGACTTGCCGACGCCGCTGCCGCCTTTGACCATGTAGACCTTGTGCGGCATCAGTCCGCCCGCCCCATAGTCGAGGAGATCGATGCCGCTGATGATTCTCTCGCCTCGGCTATTGCCGCCGGCGTGTTCGCGCGGAGTGGTCCCGGAGACTTCCTGGGCCGGTCTGTCGAGTGGGAGGGGAGTGTCTGTCTTGGTGCTGCGGGAGGGATTGTTCGTGGTGGTGCTGTTCGACCGAAGGTCCGATCCGTTCATGGGGTCCTCTTCTCTCAATGAGGGTGAAGCGCCAACGGCAGCGGCGCCCGGGTGCTCAGGGCAGCCGAACGGGAGGGATAGCAACCTCCGTTCCACAGCGAAGAGCCGGCTTTCAACCACAGAGACACAAAGGACACAGAGAGGGATTCTTTGTGTCTTTTGTGTCTCTGTGGTGAAGCCGGGTTTCCGTCTACGCGGGCGTGGCAGCCGATTGCGCGCCGTCGTAGAGGATTTCGTAGCGCAGCTCGGTGGCGCCGAGGCGGATCATGTCGCCGGCCTTCAGCAGCGTGTGAAAGGTGCGTGCGCCGTTGAGCCACGTCCCATTCCTGCTCTTCAGATCCTCGATCGCATATCCCTCAGGACCACGATAGATGCGCACGTGATGGCCGGAAACACCGAGGTCCGCCAGCGCGATCTGATTGTCGCGCTGCCTTCCGATCAGATACTCAGCCTCGGTGAGCGGAAACATGAGTCCCATCTCGTCGCCGTTGGTAATTGTGAGCTGGGCGATGGTCGGCTTGACCACATCTTTGTACGAGAGGTTGGCTTCGACGGAGACGAGCAGGTTGGTGTCGTCGCTCACTTCGCGGATCGTGGAGTCGGCGCTGAACGTGGCCGGCTTCTGGCGCATGGTGTCGTCGAGGACCGGCCCCTTGTCGTCTGCGATCGGACGGCGGGCGGTGTTGGTGTCGTCGGGCAGCGTTTTCCGACTCACCGCTTCGATCAGCTTGTTGCCGAGGAGACCGTAGACGACGCGATAGACGTTGAGCGGCGCGTCATTCGCGTCGTCGACCAGATCTCCGAGCGAGCGCCTGCCGTTGATGAGGAAAAGGATCCGCCACTCATCGAGCGTGAGCGTGATCTTCTCGGCGTCCGGATTCGAGACGACGCGGAAAACCACGCCCGCGTCGGGAAGCAGGCGCTCGCACTCTTCCCACTCGGCGATGCGCCGCGCTCCTTCCATGATCAGGTTGGCGAGATCGACCGCGATCGTCACCGCGTACGGCGGAACGGTAGCGCCGTCGAGGAAGGCGAAGTCGCCGCCGGGCCAGACGAAGCAGTCGTAGATGATCTCGGAGACCTGCACTTTGAGAAAGTTGCGGAGCTGTTCGTCGGTGAGCAATCCCTGCTGCACGGCCAGTTGCCCGAACCGCCCGCCCTCCGCTTTCATCAGGGCATCGATGGCGTCGCGCTGCTCGGTGGAGATGTGTTTCCTGCGCAGCAGGACGGCGCTGAGCCGGAGCGTTTCCTGATTCGAACCGGCGAAGATCACCGCGCCCTCATCGAAGTAGACGATGGCCTCGCTCGAGCCGCTCGTCAGCGTGAGCGTGCCGCTTTTTTTCGCCGAGGAGACGAAGGTCAGGACGTCCGGCAGACGAAAGGACGCAAGGCTGCCGCGTAAGGACGGCTCGGTCATGAGTGCGCCGATTGTAGCGCGCGCCTCCGCTACAATCGCGCGCCGCATGCAATCGAACTCGCGCCACGCCGTCGCCGCCGGCTTTCTGGGATGGACGCTCGACGCGTTCGATTTTTTCGTGGTCGTCTTTCTGCTCGACACGCTGGCCGCGCAATTCGGCGTTCCGAAGTCGAAGATCATCATCACGCTCACGGCCACGCTGGCGCTGCGGCCGGTGGGCGCGATCCTCTTCGGGATGCTGGCCGACCGCTACGGCCGCCGCATCCCGCTGATGGCGAACGTCATCTACTTCTCGCTGATCGAACTGCTCTCCGGCTTCTCGACGACGTTTACCCAGTTCCTGATCCTGCGGGCGCTGTTCGGGATCGGGATGGGAGGGGAGTGGGGCGTCGGCGCGTCGCTGGCGCTGGAGAACGCGCCGCGGAAATGGCGCGGCGTCCTCTCCGGCATCCTGCAGAGCGGCTACTCGATCGGCTACCTGCTTGCGGCGGTGGCGTCGCGCGCGCTGCTGCCCGGTCACAGTTGGCGCTGGATGTTCTGGCTCGGCGCACTGCCGGCGCTGCTGGCGCTCTACATCCGGACGAAAGTGCCGGAGTCGGCGGCGTGGCAGGAGCATCGCGTGGCCAGCTTCGGCGAGATGCTGCGCGCCGTGCGCGGCCAGACCCGCGGCTTTCTCTACCTCGTGCTGTTGATGACGTTCATGATGTTTCTCTCGCACGGGACGCAGGATCTCTATCCCGATTTCCTCAAGCACGCGCACGGCATTCCGGCCACGACGGTGCCGTACGTGGCCATGCTCTACAACGTCGGTGCAGTGATCGGGGCGATCATCTTCGGCCAGCTCTCGCAGAAGATCGGCCGGCGCTACAGCATGATCGCGGCGCTGGTGGTGTCGCTGCTGGTGATTCCGATGTGGGCCTTCGGCGGCTCGCTGGTGATCCTGGCGGCCGGCGCGTTCCTCATGCAGGTCGGCGTGCAAGGCGCCTGGGGCATCATCCCCATCCATCTCAACGAGCTGGCCCCCGACGCGGTGCGCGGACTGATGCCGGGCCTGGCCTACCAGTTCGGAATTCTTGTCGCGTCACCGACGAACTCGATCGAAGACGCATTACGCGACCGCTTCGGCTATTCGTGGGCGCTGGCCGGCTTCGAGCTGTTCGTGATGATCAGCCTGACGGTCATCCTCTTACTCGGCCGCGAGGACCACGGGCGGGCCTTCCATAGCGGCGATCTGTTGATCGAGAAGGAGTGAGGGCGCGTATTGCGGAGCGCGTACTATGTGATCCACGGTCCCCACGGAAGGAGTTGCATATGAGACGGTTTGTGTTCGTTCTCCTCGTCGGTGTCTCGCTTCACGGCATGGCGCAGGAGCCTGCGGCGTCGTCAGGCGAGCCGATCAAGTTGCCGGTTCTTACGTGGCAGGGAACCGGGTGCAAAGGGGAGGAGTTGTCGGTGCTCATGGGGTGTCCGTTCGATCAGGACTCTCCATTCGTGATGCGCGTGCGGCTGGAGAAAGGTCTGCGGCTGCCGGCGCACTCATATCCGATCGATATCGGTGTCACGGTCATCGACGGAGTCCTCGAGGTCACGTTCTCCGAGGGGGAGAAGAAGCGGACGGTGACGATGAAGGGGGGAGACTTCTTCAAGATCCCGGCATACGCCGTACACACTGCCTACGTCGTTGAAAAGACCGAGTTGCAGGACAGCGGCATCGGCCCGGTCTACACGACCTGGGAACGTGAGAAGTGCAAGCCGGGCCCGAAGCCGGATCCTCTGGTTCCGTTATGCGCGCGCGGACGTTGAGCCGCCGCGCCGAGGGGTTTCGTTTCCCGTAGCGACCCGGCCTTCCTTCTGGTACATTCGAATCTCTCCCTTACAGAAAGAAGGAATCGGGTGGACTCACCGGTTTGGCGTGATCTGACTGTGCTCATCGTTGCCGTTGTCGCGGCGCTGGGTGTGGCGGTCGTGCGGCGCTGGATGCCGCGGACGCTTCGGGAAAACAACGAGTTCACCGGCTTTACCTACAGCTTTGCCGGCCTTGTATACGGCGTGTATCTCGCCTTCACCGTGGTGATCGTGTGGGGACATTTCCAGGACGCGGAGAACACCGCCACGAGCGAGGCCACCAGACTTTCGGAACTGTGGCGCGACGCAGACACGCTGCCCGGAGGTGACGCAATCCAGCGCCAGCTCCTGGCGTACACGCGTTCCGTCATCCACGATGATTGGCCGGCCATGGCCGCGCAGAATGCGGGGAGTGAGGTCACCTCGCGCGAGTACGAAAGCCTCTGGCGCACCTACTACGGAGTGCGCCTGGCGCCGTCCGATGCCGCGCAGGCGGCCTTTTTCCGCGAGTCGCTCGTGCAGCTCAACGAGCTCGGACGCGAGCGGCGGATGCGCGTGCATTCGGGGGCCGCAGACATCCCCCCGATGATGTGGGGGCTGCTTGTGCTGGGCGGGATTGGAATGATCGGTTTCACGTACCTGATCGGCACAGAGCACGCGTGGTTACAGACGACAGTCACCGCGTTTGTGGCCGGTACGCTGACCTGGGCGGTGTTGATCGTTTTCGCCCTCGCCGATCCCTACTCGGGCGATGTGTCCGTCCGGCCGGAAGCGTTCCAGAGCGTGTTGCAGTCATTCGAGGCACGCGCCGCCGCTCCGCGATTGCGATGATGACGATGCCGCGCCTCGCCGCTCTCCTCCTCGCGTTTACCGCCGTTTTGCCGGCGCGCGCGCAGACTCCCACGCCTTCTGCCGCACCGGGGCCGGAGCGCGTCGTCATCGGCGTTTACGTCACGCAGATCTATGACCTCGATCCGACGGGCGCCTCCTTCACCGCATCCTTCTGGCTTTGGGCGCGGCATCGCGGCGGAAACATCCGGCCGCTCGATACGATCCATATCGTCGGCGCGAAAAAGGTGGAGAGCGAACCGACGCTGACGATCGTGAAGGCGGGGCAGGTGTGGGACGAGAAGTTCTTTCGGGCCACGATGCGCTACGCGTGGGAGTTGCGCGAGTATCCGTTCGATGAGCACAACCTGGTGATCCGCTTCGAGGATGGGCTGTACGACAGCGAGACGCTCATCTACATCCCGGACCGCGCGCAGTCGGGGATCGATCCGGCGGCAATGGGATCGCGATGGAACATCGGCTCCTTCCGTTTCGATGCGGAACTTCGCAAGTCGCCGACGACGTACGGCGATCCGACGCTGACCAAACCGCAGAGCGTCTCGGCGCAGGGCGTGGTGACGGTGTACGCGGAGCGGCGGCAGACGATCATCTTCGTGAAGCTGCTGATCGGTGCGTATGTCGCGTTGCTGCTGGCGCTGCTGTCGTATCGGATCAAGACCGATCAGCCGACGCTTTTTTCCGCCCGCATCGGCTTGCTGGTCGGTTCGCTGTTCGCGACGGTGGTGAATTTGCGCTCGACGGAAGCGGTGCTCGGCCGAACGGACGACTTCACGCTGGTCGACAAGATCCACATCAGCATCTCGATCTACATCCTCGTCGCGGCGATCTCGGCGCTGATCTCGCGTCACCTCTGCGAGCAGGACCGCGCCGCGCTTTCGCGCACCATCGACAAGTATTCTCTGCTGGTGACTGCGGCGCTCTTCCTTGTCATCAACGTGCTCATGATTTCGGACGCCGTGATTTCGAGGTGAGCACGGCCTCGATCAGCTCCGGCGGCGCGTCGTGGGCGAGATCTTCTTCGCGTTCGGCGGCGCCGCGGGCGAGGTCGATGGTCTCTTTGTACGTGGCCAGATACGCGCGGCAGGAGGGGCAGACCAGGAGATGGCGATCGAAATCGCCGCGCGTCTCGGAGTCGAGCTCGTCGTCGACGTAGGCGTCGAGAAAGGCGATCAGTTCGATGCAGCTGACACTGCTCATAACGCCGCACCTCGCATGTGCGGATCGAGCAGCGTGCGCAGCGCCTGGCGGGCGCGGTGCAGTTTCACTTTCAGGTTGTCGCGGGTGATCTGCAGCTTTTCGGCGACGACGTCGGCTGGCAGTTGCTCGATGTCGCGAAGGACGAGCACGACGCGGTACGGCTCGGGGAGTTGATCGATGCACTGCCGCACCAGCGCGCACGATTGCTCGCGCTGCAGGATCTCCTCGGCGCTCTCGCTCCAGCTCACGGACGAATGATCCTGATGACCGTCGGGCCGGAAATGCGGGAGGAGCGCGTCGACGTCCGCCTCCCGGCGCACGCGGATGCGCAGTTTCATCAGCGCGCAATTGACGGCGATGCGATGCAGCCAGGTTGATACGCGGCTCTCCGATTGGAAGGCGCTGATGCCTCGGAAGGCGGCCACGAAGGTTTCCTGCACGGCGTCGCGCGCTTCCTCTTCGTTGCGCAGGATGCGGCGCGTCACGGCGAGCAGCGGCCCGGCATGATGATTGACAAGTTCTTCGAACGCGGTGTCGTCACCGGTGCGGAGGCGCTCGACGAGGTATCCGTCATCGGCCAGCATCGGCGACAGCGTAGCGTGTTCAATCGTCGAGCAGAGCATTGAACATGTGGCCGCATGCGACCAGCCGGTCCGCGGCCTCCTCGCAGAGCGGCTCGGAAAAGAGGTAGCCCTGGGCGTATTCGCAGCCGAGCTCCCTCAGCCGCCGCAACTGGCTGACGGTCTCCACGCCCTCGGCCACGACTTCGATGCCGAGGTTGTGGGCGAGCGACATGATGGTCTTGACGAGCTCGCAGTGCTCATCGCTTGAATCGAGCGTGGCCACGAACGAACGGTCGATCTTGAGCGCGTCGATCGGAAGCGTGACGAGATAGGCCAGCGACGAGTAGCCGGTGCCGAAATCGTCGATGCACAACTCGATGCCGCGCTGCTGGACGCGCTCGAAGAATTCGGCGGCGCCACGCTCGACCATCGCGCTCTCGGTGATCTCGAGCCGAACCGATGCGCCGTCGATATGTGAGGCCGCCAGCGTGCGATCCAGCTCGTCGATGAATGTCGGATCGAAGGTCTGGCGCAGCGAGACGTTGATGCTGGCGGTGAGCGGCGCGCTGGCCATGGTGTGCCAGCGGCGGAGCTGGGCGCAGACGCGCTTGAGCACCCACACGCCGATCGGGACGATCAGGCCGTTCTCCTCGGCGATGGAGATGAAATCGTTCGGCGCGATCGTGCCGCGTAGCGGGTGATCCCAGCGCAGCAGCGCCTCGAATCCTGCCACCTCGCCGGAGCGGAGCGAGACGATGGGCTGATAAACGATGCGGAACTCTTCGCGTTCGACGGCGCGGCGCAGGTCCATCTCCATCAGCATTCGTTCGACCGCCTGCACGTGCATGCGGCGGTCGAAGATCTCGTAGCGCCCTTTGCCGCGCTCCTTGGCGCGGTACATGGCGGTGTCGGCGTCGCGCAGCACGGCGTCGGCGGAACGGTAGCCAGTGGCGCTGACGGCAATGCCGATGCTGGCGGACGTGAAGACTTCTTCGTTCGAGACGATGAACGGGCGGGACAGCTCGGCGGTGATGCGCTCGGCGACGCCGGTGGCCTCGCTGGCGTCGGCGATGTTTTCGATGAGGATGGTGAACTCGTCGCCGCCGATGCGCGCCACGAGATCGGAGGGACGCACGCATCCGCGCAGACGGTCGGCGGCGGCGCGCAGCAACTCATCGCCGGCCATGTGCCCGAGGGAGTCGTTGACGAGCTTGAAGCGATCGAGATCGAGGAAGAGGACGGCGAAGTCGTAGATGTGCTCGCGTGCATTCATGGCGATGGCGTGGTCGAGCCGGTTCAAGAAAAGCATGCGGTTGGGGAGGCCCGTCACGCCGTCGTGCATGGCGTCATGGGTCATCTGCCGTTCGCTGTGCTGACGTTCGGCGATCTCGCGCTGCAGCTCGGCGTTGATGCGCTGCAGTTCTTCGCCGCGTTCGGCGTGGGCCGCGAGATCCTGGTGCGCGCGCTCGAGCGCGCGCGTGGCCTGCTGCCGCTGCAACTCGGCTGAGGTGCGGCCGGCGACCATGAGGAGCGTGGAGCGGACCAAGGCTGCGTCGGCCATCGGACGGCGGCTCATCACGCTGATCCATCCGAACGCTGCACCCTCGGCGTCGATCAAGGCGATGGCGGCGTAGCTTTCGATCGACTGTTCGGCCAGCGCGACGTCGAGTGGATAGCGCGCGGCGACGCCGGTGGGAATCCAGCAGAAGTGTTCGTGAACGACGTCGCCGCACGGCGTGCCCTCGAGGACGTATTCGATGTTCGCGACGTGCGCGTTGTCGACGAAACGCGCCACGCTGCGCGCGCGAAGCGGCTCTTCGCCGGCGATTTCGGCGGCGAACGCGAACTCCGCGTCGAGCGTGCGTGCGAGCTCCTGCACGAGCGTGGCGAAGTAATCGGGCCCGGGGCTGCAGAGCGAAAGTCCTTCCAGCATTTCGCGAACCGGCTCATGAAGGCCGACCCGCTGTTCTGTTTCGCTCATCCGCAACGTGTGGTCGTTCATCGATCGTGGTCCTCGCAAGGTTCCTTGCAACGCTCCTTAGATGACAATTGATGTAACCGGTTACAGCAATCACGGAAACTACAGGCCGAGTTCACACGCTGTTTACGAAAAAGAGGCACGCGAAAGGGTCAAGCGCGAAGCACGCGGGTGGGTGTGATGCTGACGTTTTGGCACGTTGTCGTCCGAGACGCCTTCGGCTCCGCCAACCTCCTAGCTGCGAGGAATCCCGCCGCGGACGCTTCAATCGCGCGCGAAGGCGCGCTCGGCAATCTTAGCCCGGCGCTCGGCGCGGGGTTCGGAAGGGGGCGGGGAGGCGCGGCCGCGGAGGCGGCCGCTACAAAGTCTCGCGCTGCTGGAGAACTTTGTAGTGGCCGCCTCCGCGGCCACAACTCGGCCACGTCCGTTTTCCCCGCGCCAAGCGCGGGGCTAAGTTTGTTGAGCGCGCCTTCGCGCGCGACCGTCGCGGAGACCACCACCACTGCGCATCGCGACAATTGCTCGCGCCCACTCAGGACGTGAGTCGCTGCTCTCCCGCGTAGATGTTGCAGCGGCCGTCGCGGACGAAGCCGAGGAGCGTGAGGCGGAACTCGTGCGCGAGCTCGATGGCGAGTGAGGAGGGCGCGCCGACGGCGGCGAGGATCGGGATGCGCGCCACGACGCACTTCTGGACGATCTCGAACGACGTTCGCCCGCTGACGACGAGGATGTCGGCGCCCGTGCTGTCGAGAAACAGCGATCCGATCACTTTGTCGACCGCGTTGTGGCGGCCGACGTCTTCGCGAACGCGCAACAGCGCGCCGTCGCGGGTGAATGCGGCCGCGCCGTGGATTGCGCCGGTCGTTTCGAACGCGGCCTGTTTCGCGCGCAACGCGTCCGGTAGCGACAGCAGCAGTCCGGTGTCGACGCGCACGCCGTCGTCGAGCGGCTCGGCATTCACGCGCAGCGCGTCGATCGACGCCTTGCCGCAGACGCCGCACGACGACGTCGAATAGAAGTGCCGCTGCAGTCGCTGCAGATCGACGCGCGCGCCGCCGGCGAGCGCCACGCGAACGACGTTCGGCGACGCCCAGTGCCGGATCGATTCAATGTCCTCGCGCCGCGCGACGATCGATTCGGTGAACAGAAAGCCGGCGGCGAGATCGAAGTCATCGCCCGGCGTCCGCAGCGTTACCGACACCGGTTTATCGCCGACGCGAATCTCCAGCGGCTCCTCGACGACGACGGCATCGTCCACCACACCTCCCGGCATTCGCACGACGCTGACGCGCGCGGTTTTCGATTCGGGCATCGCGGCGACGATAGCAGACGTGTTTCAAAGGCACAGCGTGTAGACTCCGCCGCAGCCATGTCGCAGCAGTCCATCGGCGTCTACGGCGGTCGGGAAATCGTCGCGCGGCTGCGCGAGAACGCTCCGGGCTATCTGTTCGTCGAGGGCGAGGAATGCGAGCGATGCCGCATCGTGGTCGTCGACGTCGATTCCGCCGATGTCCTGAACGATCCGCCGCGCAAGAGTCTCGTCCGCATCTTGCTGTACGACACTCCGATCGACGGCGAACGGCGCGCCGGCGACATCCGCGTTCCGCGCGCGTCGTTTGTTGCCAGTCCGGTTGAAACACTCGCCGTCGCGGTCGATCTCGCGGACACCGTCATCCACGCCGCGGGCCTGGAGACCGAGGTCGCGTACCTGACGCAGATTCATGAGCTGATGACGATCGCGGACGCGAGCACCGTCTCCGAGCGAATCACCCGCACGGTCCTCGATCTCCTCGGCCTGACGCACGGCACGTTGTTTCTGCACGATCCGCGGGTGGAGCGCTACGTTGTCAGCTTCACCTCCGATCCGGCCGTGCGCGAGACGGGAGAGTTTCTGCCCGGCATTCCGGCGGACCTTCTGCAGCGCGCGCTGTCATCGGGCCAATTGTTTGCCGCGGATCGCGACGCGGGGATGATCGTGATGCCGATGCAGGCGCAGCACGATCTGGTCGGCGTCATTCGCGTCGCGCTCGCGCCGCACGATCATTTCGATGACGAAGCGGCGATGAACGTCAGCCGCTATCTGCGCTCGGTGGCGTCGGTGCTCAGCAACATCTATCAGCTCACGCGCAGCCGCGATCTGGCCATGCGCGACGATTTGACCAAGGCCTACAACCGGCGCTTCTTCGAGTCGTATCTCGACGAAGAGATCGAGCGCGCCAAACGCTACAGCGCGACGTGCAGCATCATCTTTCTCGACCTCGACGATCTGAAAACGGTCAACAACGCGCACGGTCACCTGGCCGGATCGCGCACGCTGCAGGAAGTGGCCAAGCGAATCCTCGCGGCGGTGCGCGGCATCGACAAGGTGGTCCGCTTCGGCGGCGACGAGTTCTGCATCATCCTGCCGCAGACGGATCAGGAGCAGGCCGTCGCCGTCGCCCACCGCGTGCGGAAAGGGTTGATGTCCGCGCCGTTCCACCTCGCCGACAACATCGACATCTCCATCAGCGCCAGCTTCGGCATCGCTACGTATCCGACGCACGGGATTACCAAGGACGATCTCATTCGCCAAGCCGATGCTGCGATGTACCGCGTGAAATCGACGACGAAGAACGCAGTGGGCGTGGCGGTGGCGGGCGATGACCAGCGATTGTCGCGGGCGTAGGTTTTATCCGCAGATGACGCAGATGGGCACGCAGATGCTCACGATGACAGTGTTGCTTCTTCCGCGGGTTCGGCGAGGTGCTCCTCGACGTACGCCTCGTCCCATCGCCGGCTGATTACGCAGGAGTTGATGCCGCCGACGCCCATGCTCAGCTTGCCGCTGTAGCCGTGGTCGAGGGTGCAGCCTTCGGCGGAGACGAATTTCGCGTCGTGGATTTTTACGTCGGCGTGCAGATCGCCCTCGGTCAGCGGAATCGGATAGATGCGGCCCTTGGACATGCCCAGATGTTGTGCAGTCAGTTCCCAGGCGCCGCCGACGGACATGCCGTGACCGAACGTTCCTTTGCGCGCGGTGAAGAGGACGCCGGGATGCAACATCTCCAGCGAATTCACGATCTCAGTGGCGTCGCCGGGCGTGGCGGTGGCGTGCATGTCCCACGTGGTCACCTCGGAGGCGCGCACGTCTTCCATCGCCTGCTTCATCGCCAGCTGCGGCCCGCCTTTCGACGGCGTGATGATGTGATGCGCGTCGGACGACGTCCCGACGCCGACGATCTCCATGCCGAGCGGACGGAAGCCCTGCGCCATCAGCTCCTCGGCGTCGCC
The DNA here is from genome assembly GCA_019247495.1 of Acidobacteriota bacterium. Lineage (GTDB taxonomy): Bacteria > Acidobacteriota > Thermoanaerobaculia > Gp7-AA8 > Gp7-AA8 > JADGNZ01. The sequence continues at coordinate 3,884 of JAFAOU010000060.1, read as the reverse complement.
GACGATCCAGACGCAGGAGCCGCCGGCGATGTGCGTGCCCTTCAGCGCGGTCAGCGGACGGGAGACGTCGGCGTCGGCGGAGAGAACGTTGGCGTTGTAGAACGCCGAGATGACCAGCGGGTGCGGGGGAGGATCGGTCATGCCGACTACGACCGCTTTGGCGTCGCCGAGCTTGATGGCGTCGACGGCCATTTTGAGTGCGACGCCGAATGAGGCGCATGCAGCCACGGGCGCGAAGGCCGGTCCGACAATGCGGCCGATCATCGAGACCTGCGAGGCGGGGATGTTGGCGATGTTCCAAAGCAGGTTCGGCGAGACGGCGGCCCACGGCTCGTCGGGGCAGCCCCACTTTTTGTTCAGCGCGCGGACCTTATTCAACTTCTGGCGGATCGTGCTGAGCTTCGCCGATCCGGAGGACGGCGGCACCGGCTCGGATTGAATGTCTGCCGCTTCGGCGAGGTATTCAATGAGCGCGTCGCTCTTCGCGGCCCAGAATTCTTCCCACGCGTGTTTGGCGTCGATCCACTCTTCACAGCCGATCGTGAATTCGCCGGGATCGCGCGGCGCCTCGGGATCGTGCGCGCCGCCGGCGTGGGCGCGCAACGCGGCACAGCGTTCCGGCGTGGCCCAGAATTCGTTCCATTTGCGTAGCGCGCGGTCGTACGCCATCGTCTCGGCCGCGGTGACGGTGATTTCGCCCAGGCCTGTGCCGATGTAGACGTGCGCCTTGGTGCCGAGGGAATGGAGGTACTCCTCGATGCCGGGATTCTGGGTCAGTGACTGGATGAAGGCGCCGATGCACGAGAGCACCATCGGCCCCATTTTGTCGTTGAGCTGTTTGAACTTCGCGGGCGGAAAGCGCTGATCGAACCAGTCGTGGTAGGTTTCGAAGTCGAATTCAGGGTAGCCGACCAGGAAATTTGACGGTCCGAACCCTCTGAATGGTGTGAGCCAGCTGCCGGCGTGTTCGAGATTCCGTTCGAAGGCGGCGATGTCTGGAGACTTGGGAGCGACGACGCCCCATCCGAAAATACCGATCCGCTTCCGCGCGTCCATCGGCGGCGCATTGTAGCGAATCCTGTCAGGGAAATTGCATGGTGGCGTGAATCCGGCTTTGATCACTCCCCTGATGAGAATGTCGATGAGGTGTCCGTGAAGAAAACAGCCACGCTGTCGCTCTTGATTCTGTTGACGCTCGCGCTTTCCGCCGCCGGCTGCGGCCGTAAGCCGCCATCAGCGACCGGAACCGCGCAGACGACGCAGACCATCGCCCCCGCCGCCGCCCAGCCCGCCGTCAACGGCGGCGACGCAGTGACGCAGACGGTTGACGTGGAAGACGGACGCTCCGAAGACGACGGCGGCGTGCTGACGAATCCGCAGACGGCGAAGACGCCGGCCGTGACGACGACGGCGAAGCCGAAACCGGCGCCGAAGAAGAAGCACTAAGCACCCAGCGCACGCGCGTATGAATTACGAGGCGGTTACGCTCCGCTCAGTTAAGGATGCGAACCGCCAGCCCCCTCCAGAACCTGAGCGAGATGCGCCTTTGCCGCGAGGATGATTTCCCGCTTTGCGCCGTCGAAGCGATTCGCGGCGCGGTCCATCAAGGCCATCTTCTCTTCGAAGGTCAGGCTCTCGACCGTGTTCCGGCGCAGCACCGACTCCGGGATCTTCTTCTTGTACAGAAAGACCACCGAGTTCACCTCGGTGTCGCACACGTACTCGAAGTAGTCGGCGTAAAACTCCATGGTCACGTGCAGCCAGCCTGTCCAGCGGCCGTAGAGGTAATCCTGCTGCACCACGAGCGACCGGCCGGGGATCAAGTGCGGGAAGAACCGCCAGGTTACCCAGTCGCAGACGTTCGCGTTCTTGGCCATGTCGATGAAGAAAATCTCGATCGGCCCGTTCTTCCACTCGTGATCGAGCACATCGCCGGCATGGACTTCGATGAGATCCGCGTACGGCGCAATGTTGCTTTCGAAGCGGTCACGAAAACTCGTACCGGTCGGCGTGTCCTCCGGGAAGTAGATCCCACGCGTCCACTCCTCGACCTCGAAGCGATCGAACGAATGGATGACTTTGTCCTCGCTGATCCTCCGGCGATGCGGATTGCGGCGCACACCGTCCGCGAGGGCGACGGCGGATCCGCCGAGGAACGAACCGCCGTCTACGATGACGCCGAAACCGCCATAGCACTGTTCGGCGAGGTGATGCAGCAGCCGCAACTCGTCGGGCACCAGCATCGTCGGTATGTTCGCGCATGCGGGCGGCACGGGCTGCGTCCGCCAATCGGTTCCGATGATCACCTGCTCGTTCGAATCGGGACGGCGGAACACCGCTTGAAACGTGTTGGCGTTCTTCCGGAGCGTGGTGTCGGTACGGTTCCACAGCCGCGTGATCAGAAACGCGATCGCCCACGCGAGGCGGCGGCGCAGCCATCCGCCTTTCTCCTGCGCGTACTCCCACAGAATCCATCCGAGTGACTGCGCGAACGAATGCACCGGCAGGATCTCGATCACTTCCAATCCCGCGGCGCGTCCCAACTCGGCCAGTCCATCAGCGGTGTAGCGGCGGTAATCGCCGGGACAGGGGTGATACGGCTGCATGAACGGCACGGCGACGACGACGTGACCTCCCTTGCGAACGACGCGCGCCACCTCGCGGATGGAGCGATCGGCGCTCAGCACGTGTTCGAGCACGGCGTTGCACAGCACAGAATCGAAGCTGTCATCGGCAAACGGCATCGACTCGATCGGGCCTTCCACCACCTCCGCGTCGTCAGATGCGATGTCGTATCGAGTGATCTTCGCGACGCCTTTCGCGCGCAGGAAGGGGCTGATGTCGCGCGTGCCGCAACCGGCGTTCAGCATGTGGCCGGTCAGGTAGCGAACGACCGGTTCGAGCTCCTGTTCGAGGGGCTGAAAGTGCACCGGGCCGACGCGGACCAGCGTCACGGCGAGCCCTCGACGGCCGGGCTGAGTAAGCGCAGCCGCCGGAGGATGGAGTCGGGAGACTCGGGGCTCACAGAGCTCACGGCGCGTGCCCGCGCCATCCGGCCCAGTGCTTCGCGCCGTTTGCGATCGGCGGCTAGTTCCATGATGGCCTTGCGGATCGCCGCGGGATTTCGTGGTTCGACCACGATGCCGCCGTCGCCGACCAGCGCGGAGTTGCCGCCGACGTCAGTGACGATGCACGGGAGCCCGCACAACATCGCCTCGCCGAGGGCGAGCGACGCGCCTTCGCCGAATGCGGAACCGAGGAGAAAGATGTCGGCCGCGCTGAGAATGCGCACCACGTCGTCGCGCCATCCCAGACCGATGAACCCAGGCTGCGGCGGCAACTCGTTCGTCCCTTTTCCGATGGCCACGGTGACGACGGTCGGCAGATCGCGCACCGCCTGGCGCACGGTCTCCCAGTCTTTCATCGGATTGACGCGCGCGATGATTGTGACAACCACGTCGTCCGGCTTGATTCCGAGCTCCGCGCGGAGGGCGCCACGTTCGCGCGGATCGTGCCGGAAGACCTCCGGATCGACACAGTTGGAAATGACCACTGAGTGCGGCTCGCGGAAAGCGATGCCACGATGATAGTCACGCGCTTCCTCAGCGTTGTAGATGATTCCGCTGACCCATCGCGACAGAAACGCGCTGACGCCGCGGATGACGCGGCGCTTCCAGAGAAACGCGCGATCGAGATCGTCCGTGCAGAAGATCGCCCAGATCAGCCGTGTGCGCGGACGCCCGGCCAGGAGCAACGACAACATCGCCAGCAGGTTGGCGTGATACATCCATCCATAGACCAGCGAGGGCCGCTGGGCGCGGATGAGCTTCGCCAGCGAGAAAGCGGCCCGCACGACATCGCGGTACCGGTGCATCCCAAGGTCG
>JAFAOU010000058.1 GCA_019247495.1 Acidobacteriota bacterium | reverse complement strand
TCGTCGATCGACGCTTCGTTGAACGTCTTGCGCGGCTGGAAGGGATTCGGCTGAATCTGCGAGATCGGAATCTCGGCCAGCCCTTGCGTCGCGTGCGACTCGGCAGGCTCCTCCTGCCGTTGCGGGATGAGCGCGCCGAGACCGCGGCCGAGCACTTTTTTGTGGATCATCAGATCACGTTCTCCGCGCGCTGAATGAATTCCCGGGCCAGACTGACGTACGCCTCGCTTCCACGCGAGCGGATGTCGTAAAGAATAATCGGTTTGCCGAACGACGGTGCTTCGCTGAGCCTCACGTTCCGCGGGATCACGGTTTTGTAGACCTTCTCGCCGAAGTGGTTGCGGACTTCTTCGGACACTTGCCGGGCCAGGTTCATCCGTTCGTCGTACATCGTGAGAACGATACCTTCGACGTCGAGCGACGGGTTGACCGCGCTTTTGACGCGATCGATGGTGGCCAGCAACTGCGAGACGCCCTCGAGCGCGAAGTACTCAGCCTGCAGCGGAACGAGCACGGAGTTGGCGGCGGTCAGCCCGTTGACGGTAAGCAATCCAAGCGACGGCGGGGAATCGATGAGGATGTAGTCGAAGTCCGCCGCGATCGGTTCCAGAACTCGCTTGAGGAAGTATTCGCGTCCGATCGCATCCCGCAGCTCGACCTCGGCGCCAACCAGGTCGACTGACGAAGGCGCGAGAAACAGCGTGGGGATTTCCGTCGGCCGGACGATCTCCCGCAGCGGCATGTTCTCGATGAGCACGTCGTACATCGACGGGTCGGCCTCGGTTACGCCAATGCCTGAGGTCGCGTTCGCTTGAGGATCGAGGTCAATCAGAAGCACGCGCCGCTCGCAGGCCGCGACAGAGGCGCCGAGGTTGATCGCGGTGGTGGTCTTGCCAACGCCACCTTTTTGATTCGCGAGCGCGACGATTTTCGTCATTGCTGTTGTTCCACGTGGAACGTGACGGTTGCAAGGTAGTTCGAAGCGCCGCGCGGAAGCGGAAAGACTTCACTCTTGGCGAAACCATCGATCGTCGGAACGTCCGTATTGCTTTGAAAAAGTGCCACCCGACCGCCCCGCTCCATCCACGGCGCCAGCGACGGCACCCATTCCTCGGGATTTCCGACTGCACGCGATGTAACCAGGGAAAAGCGAAGCTCCGGCGGGAACCGCGTCACGGCGCGCGCCAATCTATCACCGTAAATCACAGCGTTCAATTCGCACTCCCGCGCGATGTGTTTCAGAAATGCCCACTTTTTCTTGTCGGCTTCGACCAGGTGAAAACGCGCTTGCGGCGAGACGATGGCCATCGGAATGGCTGGCAATCCTCCCCCGCTGCCGAAGTCGAGGACATTGCCGGACGGCTTCAGAATACCCGCCGCAATCACCGCTTCATCGATATGGGCGTCGATGTTTTCCTTCGCTTCCGGACCGATGAGGTTGATCCGCTCGTTCCACCGCAGGAGCTCGCGCTTGTACGTCGCAAGCCGATCGTCGCGAGTCACTTCTGCACCGCGGGAGGACTGTCATCCTGAGCCGCCGAAGGACGGTCGAAGGACCCCCTGCTTGCTAACCCGGGGCGGCGGAAAACCACGGGGTCCTTCGACCGTCCTTCGGCGTTCCGCGCTTCGCGCTCCAACGCCTCCGGCGGCTCAGGATGACAGCGCGTCGCCAAGGCGATTTCCTCCACGCCGCAGATGCATCCGGACGATCGAGATCGCCGCCGGAGTGACGCCGGGGATCCGGCTCGCCTGTCCGAGCGAAACCGGACGGACGAAACTGAGCTTCTCGACCATCTCCCGCGACAACCCCGGCAGCCCGTACGACATGTCCGCCGGGATTTGCATGCCTTCCTCGTCTGCCTGGCGCGCTGCTTCGCGCTGCTGCCGATCGATGTAGCCAGCGTAGCGAAGCTGGCTGACGACGCCATCCGACTCTTCCTCGCTCAGCGCCCGAAACGCCTCCGCAACTTCGGGGAGGACGTTCTCGCAGGCATCGGTGAACTGGGCGAGGTCAAAGCCGGCGCGCTGCATGAGCCGGGCGATCGACGACTTCTCGTTCAACGCAACATTCAGCCAAGCAAGCGTCTCGCGATCGGGAGTCACGCTCGTTTCAGCAGCATCTCTCGCGCGCTGCATGCGGGCGATTCGCTGCTCGACCCGCTGCTTGCGCTCATCGTCAAGAATGCCCAGCCGCTCCGCCACCGGCGACAGCCGTTCGTAAACAGAGTCGCATCCGAGAAGCAACCGGTGCTCCGCGCGCGAGGTGAACATCCGGTACGGCTCTTCGGTACCTTGCGTGACTAAGTCGTCGATCATCACCGCGGCGTAGGCCTGATCGCGGCGAAGGATCACCGGATCGCTACCGCGGATCTTTTGGAGCGCGTTGATGCCGGCGAGCAAACCCTGCGCCGCCGCCTCTTCGTAGCCCGAGGTACCGTTGATCTGGCCCGCCAGGAAAAGTCCGTCGACGCCGCGAACCTGCAGCGTTGGATCGAGTTGCTCGGGGTTTACGAAGTCGTATTCGACCGCGTAGCCGTAGCGCGCAATGACAGCGTTTTCGAAACCGGGCAGCGAGCGGACGACGGCGTCCTGCACATCCGGCGGAAGAGACGTCGAGATGCCGTTGAGGTAGAGCCACGGATGCGTCAAACCCTCCGGCTCTACGAACACTTGGTGCCGCTCCTTCTCCGCGAAGCGAACGACCTTGTCCTCGATGGATGGGCAGTAGCGCGGCCCGGTGGCGTGAATCTGGCCGGAGTACATCGGCGCGCGGTTGAGATTGGCGCGGATCAACTCGTGCGCGACTGCGCTGGTGTAGGTCAGATGACAGAGCACCTGCGGAAGCGGCAGCGCATCGGTGACGATCGAAAACGGACGCGGCTTCGCATCGCCTGGCGCTTCCTCCAATTTCGAGAAATCGACGGTGGTGCGATCGACGCGAGGGGGCGTTCCGGTCTTGAGGCGGCCGAGTTTCAGGCCGAGGTCGCGAAGTGAATCGGAGAGCGTTTCGGCCGCAGGTTCGCCGAAGCGGCCGCCGACCGTCTTCACCTCGCCCGAGTGCATCAGCGCGCGCAGGAACGTGCCGGTGGTGACGATGACGACGGGCGCATCGAGGCGAGTACCATCTTTGAGGATCACGCCGCTGACCGATTTGCCATCGTGGACGAGCGACGTCGCGGAGTCTTCGATGATGGTGATGTTCGGCTCGTCGGCCAGAATCTGCTGGACGGCGCTCGCGTAGAGATCGCGATCGCATTGCGCGCGCGGTCCCTGCACCGCGGGACCCTTCGAACGGTTGAGCACCTTGAATTGGATGCCGGCGCGATCCGTAACCTCCCCCATCAAGCCGCCTAGGGCGTCGATCTCTTTGACGAGGTTTCCTTTGGCGAGGCCGCCGATTGCGGGGTTGCACGACATGCGACCGATGGCATCGCGGAGCATCGTCAGCAACGCGACGCGCGCACCGCCTCGGGCGCAGACGCGAGCAGCCTCAGCGCCGGCGTGGCCTCCGCCGATCACAATCACGTCGAACATGTTTCACGTGGAACAGCCGCCCGCGCGCACTCACTTCCCGATGCAGAACTTAGAGAAGATCTCGGCGAAGACGTGCTCTTGCGTGATCGCACCCGTCAGCAGGCCGAGGGAAGTGGAAGCGCGGTAGAGGTCGACGAGAATCACCGGCTCGTCGAGACCGGCATCAAGAGCGACAAGAGCAGTTGCAAGCGCTTCTTTACCGCCGAGGACGGCCTGACGCTGTCGCTCGTTGACGAGACTGCCTGCTGCCGCGGCGAACTCATCCCGGACGATCGCATCGAGGCGGTTCAGCAGCTCATCGATACCGTTCTCGGCCTTAACACTAATGCCGAGAGCGCCTTGCGGCGCAAGAGCGAGATCGGTCTTTGTGTAAATAACAATTGCATCCGGATACGACGCCAGCTCATCCTCGACTGTCAGGCCGGCGCTCGCATCGACCAGATAAAGAATGATGTCCGCGCTCGCGGCCGCCTCGCGCGCGCGCGCGACGCCGATCTCCTCGACAACATCGCCGCTTGTCCGTAGACCGGCGGTGTCGGCGATCGTTACCGGCAATCCGCCAATCTCGATCGTCTCGCGCACGATGTCGCGCGTCGTTCCCGGAATCGGCGTGACGATGGCGCGGTCGCTTCCGACCAGGCGATTCAGTAGCGTCGATTTGCCCGCGTTCGGGCGGCCGAGGATGACAGCGGTCAGCCCGGAGGTCGTGGCGCGTCCGCGGCGATAGGTTTCGGCTAGCGCTTCGACATCGGCAATCGCGTGCTCGATCTCGCGTCGCGCATCGTCGCGCGTGATGAACTCGTATCCCTCCTCCGAAAAATCGAGCGCGGCTTCGAGCCGCGAGATCACGTGCAGTAGAGACTCGCGCACTGCTGCGGCGCGCCGGCTCAACACGCCTTGCAGGTTGCCGAGGGAGAGCCTGGCCTGGAGCGCGGTGCGCGAGTTGATGAGATCCGCGATCGACTCGGCCTGCACGAGATCGAGCTTGCCGTTCAGCACCGCGCGTTCGGTGAATTCGCCCGGCTCCGCGAGGCGCGCGCCGCATTCGACGATCGCTGCGATGACGCGCTCGACGAGCAGCGGGCTGCCGTGAAGCGTCAACTCGACGAGATCGTTGCCGGTGAACGAATGCGGAGCGGCGTAGCGGATGGCGATGCACTCATCGAGCGGCTCGCCGTCCAGACTTAGCTGCGCCAAGGTGGCTAGACGTGCATCCGGCGAGACAGCGCTAAGCTTCTCTAGGATGTCGGCACTGCGCGGACCATCGATGCGGACGATCGCAAGCGCTCCCCTGCCGAGCGGCGTTGCAGGTGCGACGATCGTGTCGAGTTCGGATGCCATACGCGCCTGTCATCCTGAGCCGCCGCAGGCGTTGGAGCGCGAAGCGCGGAACGGCGAAGGATCTCAAGCTTCACAACTTGCGTTGAATCCCCGTGGTTTCAGCAGAAGTTGCGCATCTTGAGATCCTTCGACCGTCCTGCGCGACTTCGGCTCCGCCTCCGTCGCTCCGGCGGCTCAGGATGACCGTTCAACCTACTCCGCGGCGCCGCGCATCACAACCGCCACGCGCTTGTAGAAGCCATCGCCGCGCGATTCCGTCGTGACGTCGGCATCTTCCTGAAGCGCGAGATGCACGATGCGGCGTTCGATCGGCGTCATCGCCGGAAGGAGCTGCTCGCGGCCGTTGCTGCGCACGCGGTCAGCGAGTTCCTTCGCCTTTTCCGCGAGCTGCTCGGCGCGGCGCTCTTTGAACGCCTCGCAATTCAGCTCGATCTCTTTTTCGACTTTGCTGCCGACGAGCGCCTTGTTGCCGAGGACTTGAAGGGCGTCGAGCAGCTCACCGTGTTCTTCGGTCAGTAGCCGTGCATCGCCGCCGAACAGCCGAACGATGACCTGTGTTTCATTTTCCTCGGTGCGGATCTCGAGCTGCAGTTTGGCCAGCTCGATCACACGCGCATACCAGGCGCGTACGACACCGGCCTGCTCCGATTCCGGTCCCTGCTCGGGGATGTCGCCGGCGAAACGTTCGAAGTCACCGGTCTGAAAGTCGTCGGCGGTTTCGCGCCGAGGAGCGCGGTTGCCGCCGCCGGAACGGCGTCCACGATCGCCGCCATTTCCGCCGCGGCCACGGCCACGATCGCGATTTCCGCGTCCGCGTCCCCGCCCGACGCCACCGGCCGGCCGGTCCGGGCGAGACGCTGGCGCCGCCGCTTCCTGAACCGCGGCTGCAATCGGCCTCTCATTCACCTCAGCTTCCACGACGATGTGCTTGATACCGCCGAGAAAGCCCTTCTTTTCCAGGACCACGTGATACGTCAGTTGCACGCGGTCGACGCCGAACGCTTCGGACGCCATCGTCAATGCTTCGTCGAGATTCTTGCCTTCGAATCGTTGCGCCATCGTCGTCAAGTCCGTTTGAGCACTTCCGCGGGAGCCGCCGCGGGATCGGTGAATTTGTTCATCAGGAGCTGCTGCACGATCGTCAGCAGATTCTGCATCAGCCAGTAAAGCACGACGCCGGTCGGGAACTCTTTGAAAATCCATCCCATCACCAGCGGCATGATCAGGAACATCTTCTTCTGCGCCGGATCCGCCGTCGACGGCGTGATGGCCTGCTGGACGAACATCGTAACCGTCATCAGCAGCGGGGTGATGTAGTAAGGGTCCTTCATCGACAGGTCGTGAATCCAGAAGATGAAGGGCGCGCCGCGCAGCTCGATGGCGTGCGACAAGAGGCCGTAGAAGCCCCACAGAATCGGGATCTGCAGCACGAACGGGAGACAGCCGCCGGCAGGATTGATCCCTTCCTGCTGGTAAAGCTTCATCATCTCCATGTTCATCTTCTGCTTCTGCTCGGGATCGGTCCTGGCCTTCTTGTACTTGGCCTTGATCGCCTCCTGCTTCGGCTGCAGCTTCTGCATCTTCTTCATGCCGATCAGCCACTTGTGCTGCAGCGGATAGAGCACGAGCTTGATGATGAGAGTGAGGACGATGATGGCCCAGCCGTAGTTCTTGGTGAACGTGTTCAGCCAGACCAGCGCGGCCAGGAAGAAGCGGGCGATGATGCCGAAGACGCCGAGTTGCAGCGTCTTTTCGAAGCCGTAGCGGTCGACGACTTTCGCTTCTTTCGGGCCGAAGAACGCCGCGCCTGAGACGTTGCCGTCCGGCGCTGCGTTGATGGCCGCGTAGAGCTCGCGGCGCTTCTCTTTCTTCTCGGCCGCAGGAACGTCGATCGCGCGGATGATCGCGCCCGCCGACTTCTCCGGCCGCAGGACAGAAAGGAAGTAGTTGTCCTGGATGCCGACGTACTGCACGGACGGGAAGATGCTCAGCGTGTCGGCCTTCTCTCGGTTGATGCTCTTCAGGCTATCGTCGCGCTGCACGACACCGTTGCCGGTGACGATGAACTGATTGTCCTTTTCGTCAGGCCCGAGGGTGCGGATGCCGGGACCGATGGCGACGCGATACGGAAGCGGCGGCGTGACGGAGACCGCGAAGTTGAAAAGGTACTCGTCAGTGAAGCGAAAGGTCTTTGTCACCGCGTGCGTGCCGTCGGACCAGCGGTACTCGACGACATGCGCGCCCTTTTCATCGAACTCGCGAACGGCGTACAGCGCCGCGTTCGCGCGATGCATGAAGTTGGCATCGGTCGCTTCGATCGCGAACGGGTAGTCGGTCCGATTCGGCTCGCGCTCTTTGACCAGCTCGACGTTCGCCTGATCGTTCTTGTCGCTCGGCTTCGCTTTGTAGTGCGTGAGTTGAAACGAGACCAGCTCGGCGCCGCGGTTGGAGAACTTCGCCACGAAGTTGGGCGACTGGATCGTGGTGATTGTCTGCTTGGTCGCAGCGATCACCGCGACGGTGGGAGCCGCTGCCGGCGTTTCGACGACAGGTGCCGTCGTGGTGGTCGACGCGGTAACCGGCGCCGGCTGCGTGGAAGTCGTAGCCGTGGTCGAGGTCGTCTCGACCTGCGCCGGCACCGGCTTCTTCATCAAATCGGGAAAGAGCTTCGGGGCGACGGCCGCCCAAAGCCACAGGAATCCGATCGAGATCAGTACTGCCGCAAAGATTCGCTTTTCCATCTCAAGGGACGGGGTCCCAACCTCCAGGATTGAACGGGTGGCAGCGCGCCAGGCGGCGTATGCCGAGCCAGACGCCGCGCAGTGTGCCGTGCTTTTCGATCGCCTGCATCATGTAAATCGAGCAGGTGGGATCGAAGCGGCACATCGGCGGCAGCAGCGGGGAGAGAAATCGCTTGTAAAAACGGAGCGGGGCGAGAGCGAGGACGCGCATGATTCATCGGGACGCGCCGCTCTCGGTGACGACGCGCTTCAAGGCACGCTGCAGGTCGAGGCTGTAATCGCCCCACGTCGCCTGCACGGCATTCGGCTTGACATTGACGACGACGTCGAGCGAGCGGCTGTCGATGTCGAGGGGACCGCGCTGACGCCGGTAGACCTCGCGAGTCCACCGTTTCAGCCGGTTGCGCACGTTTGCCTTGCCACTTTTTTTTGTCGCGGTGATGCCGATGCGCGAATACGGAAGCTCGTTCGCGGCATAGAACAGTACGCTGTAACGCGAAAAGAGTTTGCGGCCGGCTTCGTAGACGCGAAGGAACTCGCGGCGTTTCGCCAATCGTTTCTCTTTCGGCAGAGCCTCGGAGCTGGCGGAAAGTCCGCCGGCATCGGCTGACAAAGGCTAGACCGCCAAGCGCTTGCGGCCCTTGCGGCGGCGCCGTGAAAGCACCGCCTGCCCGTCTTTGGTCCGCATCCGGACCAGAAAGCCGTGCGTGCGCTTGCGGCGGCGGTTGTTCGGCTGAAATGTACGCTTCATGATTTCCTTAAGCTTTCTGAAAGAAGGCGGGGAGTATAGCGGCGGGTCGCGAAGGTCGTCAAACCAGCCAGCGAGGGGGCGGAACCACAGGTCATAGCGGGCTATTCCGGCCGGCACGGCCAGCGGCGCTCGCTTCCCAAAGCTCGACCATCAGCATCGTTATGAGGTTTCGGCGGCGTGGGCTCTCCCGATCTACCACTGATCTATCGATCTACTGGTTGTGCTATCTTCGCCTCCCCTTTTTCAGGTCCGGATTTTCCGCAGTTGTTGAAAAGCTGCGGATTATTAGAGTGAGTGGACCTTGGCCGAGCCCTCTGCGAATCCGTCATGAATCTCTGGAAGCAAGTCCTCGATCGCCTGGAGCAAACCATTGACAGGACTCAATTTGAGACGTGGTTCGCTCCGACCCGTTTCCTCGCCCAGAAGGGCGACACGATCGATGTAAGCGTCCCCTCCCAGCGGTTCGTCTCCGAGATCCGGCAGAACTACGCGCAGCAGATCCGGACCATCCTCGACGAGATGTCGACGGATCATCTCAACCTCCATCTCGTCGCCGATACCGAGGGCACGAGCGAGATGAACATCCCGCTCGGACCGCCGCCATCGGCCGAGCTGCCGCTCTCGATTTTCAATCCGAGGTACCGGTTCGAGACGTTCGTGGTCGGCAAGTCGAATGAGCTCGCGTTCGCGGCGTCGAAGTCGATCGCTGAGAATCCAGGGAGATCCTTGAATCCGCTCTTCATCTACGGCGGCGCGGGATTGGGCAAAACGCATCTCATCCAGGCCATCGGCCAACAGCTTCGCGACAGTACGGCCGGATCCAAAATCGTCTACATGTCAGCAGACTCATTCGTCTCGGAGTTCATCACCTCAATCCGCTACGACCGGATGCCGCAGTTCCGCGACCGCTATCGCAAGGTCGACGCGCTGCTTCTCGACGACATTCAGTTCCTGGCCGGCAAAGAGCAGACGCAGGAGGAGTTCTTCCACACCTTCAATGCGCTTTACGAGGCGCAGAAACAGATCGTCTTCACCTCCGACGCGCCGCCGAAGGAGATTCCGACCCTCGAGGAGCGTCTCCGCTCCCGCTTCGAGTGGGGTTTGATCGCGGACGTCCAGCCGCCGGACCTCGAGACAAAGGTTGCCATTCTTCGCAAAAAAGCCGACGAGAGGGCCATCGATCTACCGCAGGACGCTGCGCTCTTCGTCGCGGAACGCGTCCGGACGAACATTCGCGAGCTCGAAGGGCTGCTGAACCGCATCGTTGTCTTCGCGTCGATGGCCGGGCAGAAACACCTGTCGCTCGAACTGACGAAGGAAGCGCTGAAGGAGCTGCTGTCAAAAGAAAACAAGCCGATCACGCCGACGGAGATCATGCGCGTCGTCGCGGCGCACTACGGAACCACGGTCACGAATCTGAAGTCGAAATCGAACGCGCAGACTGTCGCCTTCCCGCGGCAGGTGGCGATGTATCTCTGCAAGCACCTGACGGATCTTTCGTATCCGGAGATCGGCCGCGTCTTCAACAACAAGCATCACTCGACGGTGATGTACTCCGTCGAAAAGATCGACGAGAAGATGCAAAACGATCCGCAGTTCGGGCGCGTGCTCGAAGGATTGATGAAGCAGTTTCGATGAAATCCACAGCCCTTGCGGAAACGTCGCACGAAATCCTGCGGACAAAAAACGCGTCGCCCGCGCGATGCGCGACGATTGCGGAAAACAGTGAAAATCTCCTCCGTTTTTCCGCGACGAAACCCGCAGTTTCACCTCGGAAGGAACTGCTATACTTTCGAAACCTTTGCAGCGCGATGCCGAGTTTTTCCGCACGCATCTACTGCTTCCACTACTAACTAAGAAGACTTTTGTTCTGAAGGAAGAGACATGGAGCTGACCGTCGCAAAAGCTGATCTTCAGAAAGAGTTGCAGCTTTGCCAGGGAGTCGTCGAAAAACGCTCCACGATCCCGATCCTCTCGAATGTTCTGCTCCGCGCCGCCGATGGACGGCTGCAGATGGCAGCGACAGATCTCGACGTTACGATCCTCAGCTCCTGCGCCGCGCGCGTGACCACACCCGGCGGCGTCACCATCGAAGCGAAACGGCTCTTCGACATCGTTCGCTCGCTGCCCGATGAAGACGTCCACATCACTCTTCAGGAAAACAACTCGCTCCTCGTCGACTCCGGCACCGCCAAGTTTCGCCTCCTCGGGCTTCCCGCCGAGGACTATCCGACACTGCCGACCGTGAACGCGACGCAGTCGTACGACATCCCGCTCGAAGAATTGAAAACGATGGTGGCCAAGGTGAAGTTCGCCATCACGCACGAGGAGACGCGTTTCCAGCTCAACGGCGCGCTGCTCAAGGTTCAGCCGGCGAAGATGGAGATGGTCGCCACCGACGGTCACCGCATGGCGCTGATCAACTTCCCGCAGGGGAGCAATGGCAAGTCGAAGGATGCCGACCTGACCATCCTCATTCCGCGCAAGGCGATGGAAGAGATCATGCGCCTCGAGGCGGGCGAAGACGGCAACGTCCGTTTCGGCGTCTCCGAGAATCACCTTTTCTTCGAGGCCGCCGACCGCCGCCTGCTTGCGCGCATGATCGACGTTAACTTCCCGAACTACATGGAAGTCATCGCCCGCGACAACGACCGCAAAGTCCTCGTCGATCGCGAGCGTTTGCTGGCCACGATCCGCCGTATCTCGCTCGTCGCCAACGAACGCACGCGCGCCGTCCGTTTCGATTTCGCCCCGGGCAAACTCACGGTGTCATCGACGAATCCGGAGCTCGGCGACGCGCGCGAGACCGTTCCCATCGACTACGCCGGCAATCCGTTCTTCGTCGGCCTCAACGCCGCGTACGTGACCGACTTTCTCAGCGTCGTCGACACGCAGCAGGTCTCGCTCGATCTGAAGGACGAGAACAGCCAGTGCATCGG